>DASXFZ010000008.1 GCA_036489315.1 Candidatus Cybelea sp. | reverse complement strand
CGCAACTCGAGCGGGAAATCCCCGCCTACGTCCGACAACGTAACAAGAACCCCAAACCGTTCGTGTGGACCGCTACCGCCGACATGATCCTGGATAAAGTGGTAAAGGTTTGCGAACGAACTTCTAACTCACTACACTAGCTCAGGATGACATTTTCTTCGACTAGCCTAAGAGTAGCAGTATGAGTCCGACGAAGCGTCGCCGCCCGCAAGGCGGACTTGATGTACGCGATGCGCGTCTGCCGACTCAAAGTAGAACTTCTTATCGAAGCTCATCACACCGTCGCCCGCAACGTCGAGTTTCACCATCCAGCTCTTCACGCCGTCGGGATAAAACTGATCGTCCCACGCGCGATAGAGCGAGTTGGTGAAGTAGACGCGCTTGCCGTCGCGGCTGACCTCGACCATCTGCGGGCCGCCCGCGAGGGCTTTATCGGGTTTTGCGGGGTGCGGCGCGCGGCGAGCGATGCCGCCGATGTGCACCGAGCCGACGAGCTCGGGATGGAAGGGATCGCTGACGTCGTACTGGCGCATCTCGCCGGTTCCCCAGCACGAAGCATAAAGGTAGCGGTCGTCGACGGACAGATCAATATCGCTCAGCAGCGGCGGCACCGCCGAGAAGCCTTTGAGCAGGTCGGGCAGCTGCGCGGGATCGGCCGGTTCCGCCGGAATCTCGATTACCTTCTGCGCGGCCCACTCGCCGTTTTTGCGATGCCAAAGCCAGATCGAGCTCGACAAGTCTTTGAGTGAGACGACGACGCCGGCGAATCCATAGGTGTTCGCCGGATCGTGCGACGGCCGCAGCTCGAGCACCATCTGCTGCTCGGGTCCGAGATCGATGCTCTGCTTGTGCTTACGCGTGCGCAGATCCCAGAAGTGGAGCTGATGGCCGTATTTGCCGGCCAGCAGCATCTCCGCGTTGAGACCATTCTCAAGCATCTTCGGCGTGCCCCATTCGCTGCTGATCAGCGCGTCGTGCGTGAGGTGCCACCAGAAATCGTACGCGAGATACTGCGGGCCGCGATCGACTTCCCACGGGCCGATTACGTCGAAGGTATCGCAATCGAGCTTGAAGATACCGCCCGGGCCGTCGCCCTCGGCGTTGCCGAGTGCACTGACGTAGATCGCGTCGGGGCCGCAGTGCACCGTGTGCGGGCGCGTGTAACCGGCCTTTGCGATGATTTCTTCGGGCTCGATGATTTTGGTGATGCGCGGTTGCGCCGGGTTCGGCTTCGTATCGATGACGTAGATGCGCGAGGAGCGCAGGCCCGGCACGATCAGGTAACGCCGCTCGACGTGCGGATGCGGTGCGAACGGACAGAGCGCGGCACTGCACGCGTTCCATCCGAAGTGATGCAGCTCGTCGCCGGTGTTCGGAAGGTCCACGCCGCCGACTTCGGTTGCGTATCGGGGCGAGGACGGATCGGTATCGACGACGGCAAGCCGATCGGGCACGCCGTTGCCGGTCGCGCTCAGCAGGGCCACGTAGGCGAGCGCCTCGGGCGGTGCTTTCATGGCGTCCTTCGGGGAGGCGTAAAAGGTGGGGTCTGGCTTGAGCTGCATGCGGGCTACTCCGTTTTGTTGACCTAGGTCTCCTTTTTTAATTTAGGTCAGGAGAGCGATGAGGCCGGTCAGGATCAGCGCAATCGCCCAAACGAGATCCAAGTTAAGCCAGCCGACGCGCAAAAACCGGACCCCAACCTTCGTATAGACAAGCAGCGCCACCCCCGTCGTCGTCAGCAGGTACCCAAGCGTATGCACGGCCACCATCAGCCAGGCGACGGCGTACGGCCCGTGCGCCACGCCGGGCATCGGCATCGAGGGCGCGCTCGCGTGCGCGGACGTCACGAACGGCAGCAGCATCAAACCGGCGCCGTGCGCGCTCGACATCAAGAATCCCCAGAGAACGAGCCCCCAGAATCCGACGCGCATGCCGACCCAGCGGATATGGCGAGCGCGAACGAGCCGGTAGACGCCGAAACCGATGAGAACCGCGGCGGCCGTGTAGTGCACGGCGTTGTGCGGGAACTCCGCGTCAGCGAAGGTTGCGACCACGACGATGCTGGCGACCGAGACAACGTGCCCGAGCGTCAGCGGCACGATTGCCCGAAGGACGGCGCTCGCGCGCTTCTCCTGAAAACCGAGCGCGACCGCGAAGAGCCAGCCCATACCTGGGTTGAGGCCGTGATAACAGCCGAGCAAAAAGAGCGCGAGCCAGACGTAGCGATCGCTCACGCAGCGGCCTTTTGAAGCCGGATGCTAAGTCCTGGCGAACGCGGTTCGGCGACCTCGATCGGCGGGTCGAAGACAGGACTCGACGGACCGCTCGGGCTTTCAGTCGCTCCCTAAGCTACATATTGTCGTGGACGCTCATGCTCATGCTGTCGTGAGCGTCCACGGCCCAGATTCCCGCGCGGGTCTTTTCGTTCGGCCAAACGTGTACCATCCAACCGAAAACGACCGGAATGAACGTGCCGCCCGCCTTCGTGCAGGCGTCTTTTGCTTCGATCGAGCCTTTGAAGCCGAAGCGCGCGCCGGGACCCATGCGCGCTCGGCAAGCGGCGTCCCCGCCGGCGCCTTGCAGAAATCGACGTGGCGATGCCACGTTCCGTAGCTCAACGGCACGCGCGAATCAAGGACTTCGCGATCGGCGGAGTTTGAGGCCGTGTACATCACGCCGACGATCTGCAGCGTGTCGCCGCTCCGCTTGAAGATTAGCGATGTCGGATGCATCGGGTCAAACTCACCGATGTACGCTTCGACCGCATAGGAGCGGTTCGTGTAGTGCTCGATCGGCAGCGGGATCTTCGGGAGAAACTTCTTGAAACCGGCATTCTCCGCCGCCTCGACCGTCGGATACTGCGCCATCACCTTACGCGCCGCCGCCACGATCGCATCGGCGCGTGCCGAATCGCCGGGCTGCTGTGGGCCGTGCAAGGTCATCTGCATGTGGTCGCGGGTCGTCGTTTGGATATCGGGCGCGGTATACGCGGTCGCCGCCCGGGCGTGCGCGATGGCGAGTACGGCCGTCAGGGCGCCCCCCGCGACGAGTGCGGTTAAGGCAGAACGCTTCACGTGATGGCGGCTCGTGCGCAACGGCAGCGGCGACGACTATTTAGCGCTTAGCACGACATCGGAGGGATGGGCGATCGATACCGAGTTCGTCGGCGATCCGCCGCCAGGATAGTTGTAGACGCCCAAACCGTACGTGTCGACCCCGAAGACCGTCTTACCGGCAATGAAATAGCCGTAGAGCGTCCCCGAGCCGCCAAGCGTGGTCTTTCCATCGACCTTTCCGCCCGTCGTCCGATAGATCGCACGTGCGGTCTGGTCGCCGACCGTGACGTATTTTCCATCGAACTGGACCTCGCCGGGGTACCCGATACTTTGCTTAAGCGACACCGCGACGAGCTTGGTCTTGCCGCTGGGAAGTTCGGCGTAACGGAAAGCGCTGCCGGTCGCGAGGCCGTCGAGAAACACATTCCCCTTACCGTCGTAGCCGGGAAAAAGCGCGTAGACGAATGCCGAATCGGAGTACGTCTTCGGAGTGCCCTTAGACTGCTTGTAGATCGAAAGGTAGCCCGGCCCCGAGCCTCCGCGCCACGTTGAGACAGCGAGATCGTTGGTTTTCGGGTTAACCGAACAACCGTACGGCGTGTGATCGGTATCGGTCTTGAGCGTCGCCATCCGTTTCGTGCTCCCGTGCGCGTACTCGTCCATCTCTTGGGCACCGAAGTTTGCGATCCAGACGTCACCGTTTTTATTTACACACTCGCCCAGCGGTTGCGAGAATCCCTTAAGCGTACTCGTCAACTTGAGTTGCGGATAACTATAGACGTAAACGGACGTGCTTCCGTCGGAGACGTACAGAAGCGAGCCGGTCTTGGCATTGGCACGAACCCAGGACGACCCGTTGAAGCCGTTCGGCTCCCCTTGAGGGGCGCTCGCCGGTGGTTGCATTTGGCCGCAGCCGGCCAGCAAAGCACCTGCGGTAAAAATGATTAACGCGCGTTGGCTAAAGCCAAAACCATTCATCTACAGTACTCCTTGCACGGTTGAAATCTCCGGCTCCCCACTTGGGCTCCGCCGGTAAGATCACCTTCCGGCTTGCCGCTCCGCGACCGGATAATCGAGTCTTTTCATCCGCCCCGTACGCGCAGCGGGGTCGCCGTTCGCATTAAGAATGCAGGATCGGCGAAGCTCCGTGCATGGGTAGGAGGCTGTCCTTGGCCGCCCAAAGGATCGCACCACACGACGCCCTGCAATTAGCGGAGAAGAGAAATGGCTAAGCGATCGATTATGGCCCTCTTATTCCTTGCGCTCCTCGACAGTGTATCGGCCTGTGGCGGAACGCGGGCTTCGGCCAACCCGGCTCCAACGGCAAGCGAAGAAGGGCTGTTCCCATATGCGGCCATCGACAGAATGGCTCGAGCCTCCGTTCCGATCGCGTGCGCCACGGACGTTGCGGGCAAAATCGGCATCCTGAATATAAACGGGAGCGGCTTCTTCGTCAACCGCCGCGGCGATATAGTAACTGCGCAGCATGTGGTCGCCGCCCTTGGCGGGTGTATTCCGGCAATTTATGTGCCGCGCTCTGCATGGTCTTTTACCGACGAGACCGTCGACGCGAAGTGGTATCGGATCTCGTCCTGCGATCAGGACGCAGGCCTCGACATCGCCGTCTGCCACCTCGTCGCCAATCCGTTCAGCGATCCTGCGATCCACACGCCCTTGGAGACCGTTGCGTTCGACATAGAGACGAAGCCGGAGGGGACTGCCGTCGCATTTACGAGTTTCGCTCTCAACAACGTGCATCCAATTACCTCGGTCGGCATTGTGGCAGGGTATTTCTGGGAGAATCACCAGCGCTTTCTTCTAGTCGATAAAGGCGCTTGGTACGGGGCCAGCGGAAGTGCACTTTACGCAGCCGACGGCCGCGTCGTCGGGATCGTCCTCCAAGCCGGGACGTGCGAAACATCTACTCAGGGCAGCTGCCGGTACGACGGGTTGACGTTCGCGCAGACGGCGGGCTTCATCGACGGGTTCCTAACCCGGCATAACGTTGCTCACCAAGTGTAGCTCTTTACAGCGGCGCGTTATTTCTCGACCGGTACGCGCTCTTAGATTCCGGCGCTCTTGAGCGTCTTGAAGATCGCGCTCGCGAGCTTTCCGGCACCGTCTTCCTTCGCCGGCGGGCGGCTATTGAACGAGAACGTGGCGATGACGCCGGTTGCCGGGTCGTAGAAGTGCACGGTGCGGAAGCCGAGGCTCTCGCCTTCGTAGAACCAGATCGGGCCGATATCCGGGAGCATCATCTGCGCGACGCCCAGACCGAAACCGCGCGGATCGTCGGCGGAGACTTTGGCGAGCGGCTTGCCCGTCTTCGTCGAGACGAGGCTCTCCATTTCGGCGCGCTGCTTTGGTGCGAGCACCGGGCCGGTATAGAGGTCGCGCGCCCAGCGCGCAAGGTCTTGCATCGTCGCGGAGATTCCGCCGGCGCCTTGCATCCACGAGAGGCTGTCGAGGCTCACGTTGGTTCCCAGCAGCGGAAAGAGCGGCTTGTTATCGGGATCGGTGTTCACGAAGTAGCCGGCAGGCAGGCGCGCTAATACGTCGGCCGGGTACTGGCTAGGCGCGTAAAAGGTGTTGTTCAAATTGGGGCCGCCGTGGAAAAAGCGCTTATCCAGCTGGTTCGGGAACGTATCGCCCGATGCTTTTTCAACGATTAGCTCGGCGAGCAGATAGTTCGTATTCGAGTACGAGTATCCGGTGGTCGGTTTCGGCGCTTTCGCATTGGTCGGGTAGGCGTACGCGATCAGCTCGGGGACCGTGAAGTGGCGCTTGGGAGTCTTCGCATAGGCGGCAAGCATCTCATCGACGTTATCGTAGCTCGGGATGCCGCTGGTCATGCTGAGCAGCCGGCGGATTGTGACGTTCTTCCAGGCGGGATACTGCGGAAGCCACTTTCCAAGCGGCTGATCGATGTTCAACTTTCCTTCGGCCTCGAGCTGCAGAATCGCGACCGAGGTAAAGGCTTTTGTGTTGCTGCCGATCTGAAAAATGTTGTCGGGCGTGATCGGATCGCCGCCGCCGTACTGCATTCGTCCGGCCGTGACGTTGATGTAATCGCTCGATCCCTTGAGGCTGACGCTGAGCGAGATCGCCGAGAGATGTTCGATCTTCGAGCGCGTCGCGAGATATTGATCGACGTCGCGCGCAAGCGCGGCTTTGAGCGTTGCCGTGGATGGGCTCGCCGCCGAGGCCGGCGCAGCGAGCAACAGCGTCGCGAGCGCAAGGGCAATTGTACGTAGCATAGGCGGCATGCGTTGGCGAAAACCTAGATGAATCCCGCGCCGGGCGGCTTCGTGCTCCTCACATTGGCTTGACAGCCGTGATACCCTAACCTCTTATGGATTTTGACCCAAACGAGTACGTGCGGCCGGAGGACCTCCCCGGGGGCGAAGCGGAGTTCGCTTTCTGCCGCTACTGCGGTCGCGCGTTGCTCGTGACTTCGGGCCGCGAACCCGACTGTGGTCTGCACCGCAATTAAATCGGGTTCGGGAGCGCCTTTTTCGATCGCGCTACCGCAAAATCGACGTTTCTAACCACGACGATGCTTCGTTTTATCGTGCAGTACGAAGGGTAGAAAGCGCCTCGAAAGAGAGGGCTCCATGTACGATTCAAACGATGAATTCGAATCCGAAATATACTACGATCGAGAGCCGGCCGGCGCGGCGGTAGACCGGCTGCACGGACTCGGGTACGGCCGCGATGAGATCAGCGTGATGATGGACGACAAAACGCGCGAGAAGGCGTTTTCCGCGGTCGTCAATGCGAAAGGCAGCGAAGGTATTGCCGCCGGGGCCACTATCGGAGGCGTCCTCGGCGCAATCGTGGCCGGGCTTACGGCAACCGGCAGCGTAGCAGCAATCGCCGGCACGGGCGGATTGGCCACGCCGTTGGTTGTGGGGCCTTTAGCGGCGGCGCTAGCCGGATTGGGAGCCGGCGCGGCGGGCGGCGGCATCGTCGGCGGACTCATCGGCGTCGGTATCGGCGAGAAACGCGCGAAGGACTATGAGAAGGGCCTGCGCGAGGGCGGCATTCTCGTCGCCGTTCGCCCGAAAACGAAAGAACATCGCGCCGAGGTACGCAAGGCGCTCGGATCTCGCGACGTCGACTATGCCGGCGAGGTTAGCGCGGAAAACATCCGCTGATCGAGGATTTTCCGAACCAGCGAAAGGGGATGGGCTTGGGCCGATCCCCTACTCGCATCCGCGCTAAGGGCTTGAGAGCATGGTTAATTTCTCGACGGGGGTTTTAAACCCAACGCCGCGCCCTGGGAAGCTCGGCGATGACTTTCGCGCCCCCGTTTGGGTTCGCCTCAACCGACATTCTGGTGGCAAATTGCGCGACGAGGAACAGGCCGCGGCCATGTTCGGCGAGTGCCGGCGGCAGGCGTGGCGTCAGTCTAAACCCGGATCCGCAATCGGAAACGTCAAGAAGCACGCTCCGTCCGTCGCACCGCAGCCTAACATCTACGGCTCCCGGTGCGTGACGAACAACGTTCCCGATCAGCTCCGTGAAGATCACCTTGGCAGCCAGATCGTCTAAGCTCCAACCGGTGTGGCCGCGAACGGCCGCGAGGAAGCGCGGTCTTTGGGCGAGCGCTTCACGTGCGCTCTGCGCATTGTAGCTCCACAGCAGCCCCGAGCCGCACATGCTCACTCATCCCACATTCGCAGGGCACCCAAACAAAGCGAACAAAGGCTCCGCTCGACGGGTAGACAAGGGGCGCTGCCATTGCGCAGCCGAACCTCATTCGAGCGTGATCGTTCATCTGATCGACGGAACCTACGAGCTCTTCCGCCACTTTTACGGATTGCGTCGCTTCACCGATGGGAAGCAGCGGCGATTCGGAGCGGTTGTCGGAGTACTCAACACCGTGCAGCAAATGATCGTCGAGGGTGCTACACACGTAGGCGTTGCCACCGATCATGTGATCGAATCCTTCCGCAACGAGCTTTGGAGCGGGTACAAAACCGGAGATGGAGTCGATCCCCAGCTTTCGGCGCAGTTCGAGCCGCTCGAGGACGCGCTGCGCGCCATGGGTATTGCCGTTTGGGCGATGATCGAGCTCGAGGCCGATGATGCGCTGGCCTCCGCGGCCGCAATCGCCTCGCAGGACTCTCGTGTAGAGAAAGTTTGCATTTGGACGCCGGACAAAGATCTTGCGCAATGCGTCCGCGGGGATCGCATCGTGCAGGTCGACCGCAGGAGCAAAGCCGTCCGCAACGCTGACGGCGTCCGCGCAAAGTTTGGGGTAGATCCCGAGCTGATACCGGATTATCTTGCGCTCGTCGGCGATGCCGCCGATGGCTTTCCCGGCATCGCGGGTATCGGACCGAAGGGCGCGGCGGCGCTGCTGACACGTTTTGGCGCGATCGAGCTCTTCCCGCCGCAAGAGCTCGGTGACCGCCGCGCTCTCGCGGTGCTATTCAAGGGACTGGCAACCCTTCGGAGCGACGCAAAGCTCTTCACGAACGTGGACGAGTTGGAGTGGCGCGGACCTTCCGCCGAATTTCCCGCGGTGTGCGAGCGACTCGACGCCGCCGATCTGCTTGCGCGCGTTACGAAGGCCGCGCGAGCTCGCGCCCGCTAACTGCCTCACCCGCCCGCTGCCTGCAGAGGTCACAATTCGGCGGGGATCCCCGTCTAGGGGTAGGAGGAACAGATACATGTTCAAGTGGTTGGTCAAGAAACAGCTGGAGTCGTTCGGGCGCAAGTGGGACTACGACACCGGGTATATGGCGGAGATCGTGGACGAAGCCGGCGTGGGAGCGGTAATGCCGATGCAGGCGCTCCAGAGACTGGGAAGCTACCGCAAAGTGCCGGCCGACGCGTGGTACGCCGCAGCGCTGACAGCGGGCAAGGCTGCGGACTGCGGGCCGTGTCTGCAGCTCGGAGTGAAGATGGCCGAAAAGGAGATCAAGCCCGAGCTGATTCGGGCAATCCTAGAGCGTGACTACGCTAACTGTTCAAAGGAAGCGCTGCTCGGCATCGAGCTGGCTCTGAGCACGATCGCACGCGATGGTACGGGTGAGGAAGCGCGCGCCGAGATACTGAAGCGCTGGGGCCGGGCAGGCCTCGTCTCGCTCGCGTATGGTATCGTCGGCGCGCAATCGTATCCGGCGTTCAAATACGCCATCGGTCACGGGCACGCGTGCGTGCGCGTCAAGATCGGCACCGAAACCGTTCCGCTGCCGCATCCGCAGTACGCATGATCGACCAGCGCGCCGAGCGCTTCGAGACCCTGCGCCCGGAACTCGTGCGACACGCGTACCGGATGCTGGGCGAGTACGGCGAGGCCGAGGACGTCGCGCAGGATGCGTACTTGCGCTGGAGCGCAGCGCTCGACTCGACGCAGGTCGAGGACGAGCACGCGCTCGCGCGGACGATCGTTACGCGCCTCTGCCTCGACCGTCTGCGCTCGGCGCGCGCGAAGCGGGAGGTTTACGTTGGCCCGTGGCTTCCGGAACCGGTCATTTCCGAGGGTAACGAGAATCCCGAGGCGGCGGCGACGATGGCCGACGACATTTCATTCGCGCTGCTGCTGGCACTCGAACGTCTGGCGCCGCTCGAACGGGCGGCGTTTCTGCTGCACGACGTGCTCGACGTGCCGTTCGACGAAGTAGCGTCGACGCTGGGGCGGGCCGAGCCGGCGGTGCGCAAACTTGCGTCGCGTGCCCGCGAGCACGTGCGCGATTCGAGCCGCCACTCACGCACCGATCCTGCCGAGCTGCGGCGCGTGCGCGACGCGTTTCTCGCAGCGCTGCAAAACGACGATCCGGCGCTGCTCGCGCAGCTGCTCACCGAGGACGTCGTCTTCACCAGCGACGGAGGCGGTAAGGTTCCGGCGGCTGCGGCTCCGCTGGTCGGACGCGAGCGCGTGACCCGTCTGCTCTTCGGCTTGAAAGAGAAGGGCTGGCGGCAGATCCTGCGGACGGAGCTCGTGATGCTCAACGGCCTGCCGGGCATCCTCACTTTCAACAAGGACGGGATGCAGGACGTCATCGCTTTGGAGATCGTCGATGGGCTGGTTGCCGCGATGTACGTCGTGCGGAATCCGGAAAAATTCAGAGGGGTTACCGCGAGTCCTACTACAGCCCGGATTTCCCCGCGGTCATTTGGAAGGGGACGTTGTTCGGCGTCATGACCTTGGCGATATCGTGAAAGATCGTGTTGGCGACGCCCGGCTGCGGCTTATCGGACTGGAGCGGCACCCACGCCACGACGAACGTGCGATTGGCGGGAAAGTAGTAGTCGGCGGTGTTGTACCCTGGTAAGCCGCCGGTGTAGCCGTACCACCCAGCGCTCTCGCCGAGCGCGAGCCCGAACGAAAGGTTGCCGTCGCCGGTCGGAATCGCGTTCATCAGCTGTTTGTAGGTCGCGGGTTTGCTGACTTTGCCGGTTACGTACGCGATGATCCAGGTGCGGATATCGGCCATATCCGAAATCATGCAGCCAGCCGCGCCCATCAGCGAAACGGGAACCGTGTTGCTGACGTCTTCCCAGTTCTTCTGTTTATCGAGGGCGTAGCCGTGGGCCCACGGGTCGGGCATCGCTTCATCCGTCGGATAGCTCGTGTGCGTGAGGCCGAAGGGCTGGATGATCCGCTTGGTGATCTGGTCGCCGACCGTATCGTGCGTGAGCGATTCGACGATCAGCCCGAGCAGCAGATAGTTGGTGTTGCTGTATTTATAGCCTTTGTTCGGCGCGAAGTACGGCTTCTGCTCGACGGCCCAGCGGATGAACGTGCGCGGGTCGTAGGTCGTGCCTACCTTGAAGTTCACCTTGTTGACTTGGGGCGTGCTGTAAGCCTCAAAGAGGCCGCTGCGCATGTCGCAAAGCTCGCGGACGGTGATGTTTTGCGCGTTGGGAACCGTCACGCCGAGCGAAAAGCGAGACAGAGGATCGTCGAGGCTCAGCTTGCCTTCGTCGACCAACTGCAAAAGTACGCCGACGACGAATGTTTTCGTGTTGCTGCCGATGCGAAAGTGGTCGGCGGCCGACATCGTCCGCTTCGTCGCGACATCGGCGTAGCCGAAGCCATGCACGTAAGCGTTCCCTTGACTGTCCCACACGCCAATTAGGAGTCCCGGCACCGGCGTCTTGCCGCCGAAGAGCTTGCGATCCTTTTCGACCGCCGCGACGATCGCGGCCTGGACCGATGCGCTGTTTACCGATGGCGCCGCGCTCGCGCTGCCGGCGGGGTGCGGAAAAAGACATACAACGAAGGCCGCTGCCAAGGCAGCGATTGAAAATCTGCTCATGGCCGCCTCGTTCGCGTAACCGCGAAGCGAGCCTGTCCCTTAAACAAGCTCAAGATCAGCGCGTCACGGGGCCACGGCCCGAGACGCTGAAATACTCGCCGTGGGGTTTTTCGAACGGCCCGACCCGAGGCTCGCACAAACCGCCGACCCGGCGTTGATCGGCGCGCTCGGCCGCACGCTGCGGCGCCACGCCCTCGCCTTCGCCGTCTGCGCTGCGACGCTGCTCTTCGCCTACGGTGTGAATCTGGCGATTGGCCTGCATAACACGGCGACAACCCACGGCCGCATCGTGGCGGGAGGGTTGTGGGCTACGGTCACGGTCGTCCGCGACCGGCGCGATATTCCGCATATCCGGGCCCGTAACGAACACGATCTCTACTTTGCCGAAGGCTATGTCGAGGGATCGGACCGGCTTTTCCAACTCGATCTGACACGCCGGTATGCCTACGGCCGGCTCGCGGAGATCCTCGGCGCGAAAGCGCTGCTCTACGACCGTATGCAGCGCGCGGTCGACATCAGCGCGATCGCGGCACGACAACTGCGGGCCATGTCACCGCGCGATCGGGCGGCGCTCGCGGCCTTCAGCGACGGCGTCAATGCGGCGGCCGGGGCGCAGCCACTTCCAATTGAATTTCGTATTCTACTCTACCATCCGGATCCGTGGACCCCGAAGGACTCGCTCGCCGTTTCGCTCGTTGCCTCGCTCGAGCTTGCCGATCCGTGGCACGCCGTCTTTGCGCGCGACGCGGTCTGGCGGCATCGCGACCCGAGCTGTTTTGCTGCGACCTTTCCGCTCTCCGATGCACGGTACGACGTGACGATCGACGGTAGACGCGACGACAGAGGCGCGCGCCCTGTGCCACGCGAGTGCGAGATGTCGACGCTTGCGGCGCGACCCCAGCACCGCGCGATCGGCAGCAACGCGTGGGCGGCCGGCGCGGCGCGCAGCAGCGATAGGCGGGCACTGCTCGCCAACGATCCGCATCTCGACCTCACGATTCCGGGAATTTGGTATCTCGTCGACCTGCAGTCGCCGCAAGTGCACGCCGCGGGGGCAACGATTCCCGGATTTCCCGGGATCGTGCTCGGGCATAACGAGAGCCTGGCGTGGGCCTCGACCAACGGCGAGATGGCGACGACGAGCGTCTTTGAGGCGGGGCATCTCAACAAGTCATTTTGGGTTACGGAGCGGTTCGGCGTCCGCTTCGCGCAGGACGTGCACGTGCCATACTACCGAACCTCCGGCGAATTCTCGGTGCCGAACGAGAACGATCCTTCGGAGATCGCGCTCGTCCGCTGGCCGATCTATTCGCAGCGACAGTCGACGATTGCTACCGTCTTCGCGCTCGATCGCGCGCGGACTATCGGCGAGGGGCTGCGGGCGCTGGCGCAGTACCGCGGATCGCCGCAAAACTTTCTCCTCGCCGATCGCAGCGGACGGGTAGCCTGGCACGTTGCGGGCCTGGTTCCCGACGATCCGGCCTGGGGACGTTACGTGCACAAGGCGCGCGACTTTCGCCGCGCGTACGCGCCGGTGCCGTTCGTGCGGCTGCCGCAGCGCGCGGCGTCGCGCAATGCAATTTTCCTATCGGCAAACAACAAGGCGTATCGCGCCGGCTATCCGTATCGTCTCTCCGCGCAATTCGAGCCGCCGTACCGCGCCTATCGCATCGCGCAGCTGATGCACCAACGCCGCCGGTACGACGCGGCGTACTTCGCGCGCATCCAACTCGATACGCTCTCGCCGATCGATCTGGAAATCGCGCGCGACGTCGTGCGCCTGGCGCGCAGGCGCCCTGACGAGCCGAGCGACCGCGACGCGCTGGCGCTGCTCGAACGCTGGAACGGGCGCTATTCGCCAAACTCCGAAGCGGCCGCGCTCGAACATACGCTCCGGCTGGAACTTTTCGATGACGATTCGGCGCTGGGCGCGCGTTTGGACGAGCTGCGCGACTCCGCCGGCGCGCCCTTCGAGCTGGGCCAAGACGTCGGCGGCGCCTTACGCTTTGCCTTCGACGAACATCGCGATTGGCGCGAGGCCGGCCGCCTGCGCATCGAACACCCGCTCTCGCCGATGAACTTTGACTTCCTCAACGGCGTGTGGCTGCCGGGCGAAGGAGATGAGTATACGATACACCTTCAAGAGCCCGGTTTCGCGCAGGGCTTCCGCGCCGTGTGGGACGTCGGCGATTGGGATCGCGGCGGGATCGCGATTCCGAGCGGCGAGTCGGGGGAGCCCGGCTCGGGCCACTACACCGATCTCTCGCGCGACTGGGTGAAAGGCGCCCTCGAAGCGCTCCCGTTTAGCCGCGCGGCCGTGACGCGAGATACGGCGGCGGTTCTTCTGCTCGCACCGCGCTAACCGACTGGCGCTCCAAGGCGGGATATCGCCTCGGCATCGGCGGCGGTACACGTCGCGCGAGCTACGGCTTTAGGATGATCTTTCCGCGTGGGTGCGCAACCGTGCCGGCGAGCATCTCGTGCGCGGTCCGTGCATCTGTGAGCGAGAGGACGACGCCGACATCGGCTTTTAATTCGCCCTCGTCGAAAAGCCGAGCGATCCGTTCCAGCTGCGGGCGTCTTACCTCGACGATAAAGTAGTCGCCGCGGACGCCGTACTGCTGCACTAGCTCGGCCCGCGGCCGCGAAACGCTCGAGACGAGTGCGCCCCCGCGCCGGAGGACGGCCAACGATCGCCGCTGCGTCTCTCCGCCGACAGTATCGATGACGGCGTCGACCTCGGCGACCTCGTCTTCGAAGCGCTGGGTATGATAATCGATCGTCTTTTCGGCGCCGAGCTCGCGGAGATAGCCGGCGTCTCTGCCGTCGGCGACCGCGACGACGCGCGCGCCTGCCCAGTGCGCCAGCTGAACGGCGTACGCACCAACATTACCGGCCGCTCCCTGGACGAGCACCGTCTGTCCGCGCTCGACCACTGCACGGTCGAAAAGCATCTGCCACGCCGTGACGGCCACCACCGGCGCTGAGGCGGCCTCGACGAACGTGAGCGAGGCGGGTTTGTTTGCGATCGATTCTTTTGAGGCAACCGCGTATTCTGCGTAGCCGCCGGTAAACGAAGGATTCGTCAGGCCAAAGATCTCTTCGCCCGTGCCTTCTACGGTGCCGGCGATGTCGGAGCCGAGCGTGAGCGGTAACGCTTCAACTGCGCCACTGCGGCCGGTGCGAACCAGCGCGTCCCACGGTCCAACGCCCGCCGCACGAACGCGCACGAGCACTTGATCGGGACCGGCTTGCGGAACCGGCACCTCCTCGAGGTGCATCTCGTCGATGCCGCCGAAGTTGTGGATGACGATTGCCTTCATGAGGCGTGTACCTCGACGATGTACCCGCCGGGGAACCGAAGCATCGCCTCGCGGCCCCCGTCGAACGGATGCGCCGCGACGAGGACGGCGGCGCCGGCAGCCTCGGCCTTTCGCAACGCGGCGTCGAGGTCTTTTACGCGGTAGCCCATTGTTTCACGGCCGTAGGGATACGCCAGCTGCCCGCTAGTCGCGAGCAAGACGAAGTTACCAAATGGGGAGGTGAGGCGGATACGGCGGTACGTCTCGCCGGGCGAGCCGACTTCAGTGCCGGGCGCCGTGCGGTCGTCGCTTGTCAGCGAGCCGTGGCTGAAGGCGAGCAGCGATCGCACGAGCGCATCAGCGCTTGCCGGAGCAACGTAGAAACGATTATCGGGAATGCTTGCCAGGTGGGCGAAGTGCGGCGCTTTGAAGTGCCAATAGAGCTGCGTGCGTAAGCCGCCGGGAAAGTCGACGATCGTGTCGCGGCCGACGGGATCGGGAAACGGCTGCACGACGACCGCGGCTCCGGCCGCTTCTGCGGCGGCGACCGCGGTATCCATGCCGGTAACGAGCCAGCCGGTTCGCTCGCTTCCGAACGGATACGGAATAGGCGTGAGAAAGCCAAAGACCGAGAGTGCGCCAACCGGTGAAGTAATAAAGCGCCAGCAGGTTCGGCTCGGCGTCGGCGTCACCGTCAAGGCGATCCTCTTTGATGCCGAACCTCCAAACGTAGCCGTGAAGCTCGAAACAAACCGATCGAGATCCGCGGGTGCGACGTAAACGTGCGCGGAGTCGTACTGTGAGCCGACTGAGACGACCGGCGACGCGACAGCGAGTAGTAAAGTCAATACTGCGAACATGCTCTCGCAGCATAACTCGTTTGGTCACGTTGTGTCACCCTTCAACCTTCGACTGCCCTTTGACAAGCTCGGGGTGACATGCGGCGGCTCAGGGTGACATCAGAATTGAGTGCTAGAAGAAATGCGTGAGCATTTGTGTAGCTCGGACCACTATCGCCGGCGGGCTCCGTGCGTTATCGTGGTCCTATGAAGCAAACGGCACTCACTGTGATAACTTTGGTCTCTGCCCTATTGTCTCCGCAGGCCGCCCGAGCCTTTCCAGTCGATTTTGGTCCAGGCTACACAACTCACAGCATCAACGTCGACGGCGCTGCCGTAAGCGTGACGACGGGTGGACACGGCCCTGCGGTCGTGCTGATTCACGGTTACGCCGAAGATTCTCGTATGTGGAAGCCGCTCGCGGCCGCGCTTGCGCAGCACTTTACCGTGATTGCGCCGGATCTTCCGGGAATCGGCAATTCGGCGATTCCGGCGGGCGGGTCGAACATGAGCAACGCCGCGCGACACGTTCGCGATGCCGTGCGGGCGTTGGGATACCAGCGGGTCAGCGTCGTGGGCCACGACATCGGCCTGATGGTCGCTTATGCGTATGCCGCAACGTACCCTCACGAAGTGCAGCGGCTCGCGCTGATGGACGCCTTCTTACCCGGCGTTACCGGCTGGCGCGCGATCTACGACAGTCCCAATCTTTGGCACTTCCGCTTTCACGGTTCGACGCCGCTCGCGCTTGTAAGCGGCCGCGAACGAACGTACTTCGACTATTACTGGAACGATTTTGCGCCGATCCCAACCATTCGCTCTCGCCTGGCGACCGCAGCATGTACATCGCAGCCTACTCCAGGCCCGGGCGCATGGCGGCCGGTTGGGCCTACTTCGATTCCTTTCCGCAGACCGCCGTCGACTTCGCACGACTAGCCGCAACGAAGCTGCGAATGCCCGTTCTCTCGATCGGCGGCGATAAAGGCAATGGCGTCGCGCTCGCCGCGCAAGCGCGCACGGTCGCGCAGAACGTTACCGTCATCGTTCTCAAGAATACGGGTCACTGGCTGATGGAAGAGAATCCGCAGCAGACGATCGCAGCGCTCACAAAATTTCTGGAGTCTCACTAGCAACATTTAGGAGTCCTACGACAATGACAAACGATACTACAACCAACGCCACGCGCCCGATCGTGCTCATCCACGGCCTGTTCCTGAACTGGCAGAGCTGGGAGAACTGGACGGAGCGTTACCGCGCGCGGGGTTTTACGGTCTTCACTCCGGGCTGGCCCGGCCTCGACAAGACCGTTGAAGAGCTGCGCGCCGATCCCACACCGCTCACGCAGCAGAGCATCGAAAACATCGTCGATTATCTCGACGCGTTCGTTCGCAAACTCGAGGAGCCGCCGATCATTATGGGCCATTCATTCGGCGGCCTCTTCGCACAGCTGCTTGCCTACCGCGGCCTCGGCAGCGCGATCGTCGGCGTCGATCCGACCGCCCCGGCAGGCGTCCTGGAGCTGCCTTTCTCGACGCTCAAGGGCTCCGCTCCCGTGCTGGCCAATCCTTTCAACATCGCAAAGGCAACGATGCTGACGCCCGAACAATTCCAGTACGCCTTCACCAATACGCTCACCGATGATGAGAGCAAGAAGCTCTACGACCGCTACGCGATTGCTTGCGCGGATCGGGTGCTGTTCGAGGGCGCGTTCGAAAACTTCGCGCCGCATTCGCCGGCGCGCATCGACGTCAAGGCCGACCGGCCGCCGATTCTGCTGATCGCCGGCGGCGAGGATCACTTGGTTCCGGCCGACTACACCCGCAAAACCTGGGATCTCATCGCGGAATCGCCGTCGATGACCGCGTTCAAAGAGTTTCCCGGACGCCCACACTTCACCGGCGCCGTCCTGGGCTGGGAAGCCGTCGCCGATTACGCGCTCGAGTGGGGGCTTTCACCGACGGCATCCTCGCCGTACAGCGAAGCGATCCTTACCTAACCAAAGATGTGAAAGAAAGAGGTACATGATGGCATATCTGACGCTCCGTGACGGAACCGAGCTCTACTACAAAGACTGGGGCACGGGACAGCCCGTATTATTTAGCCACGGCTGGCCGCTCGATGCCGACGCCTGGGAGGATCAAATGCTCTTCCTGGCGGCACGAGGGTTTCGCTGCATCGCGCACGATCGCCGGGGAAACGGCCGTTCGAGCCAGCCCTGGAATGGCAACGACATGGATACCTTCGCCGATGACGTCGACGAACTCGTACGCACGCTCGATCTGCCCGACTTCATTCACGTCGGCCATTCAACGGGCGGCGGCGAGGTCGCGCGCTATATTGGCCGGCACGGAACCAGCCGAGTCTCAAAGGCCGTTCTGATCGGCGCGGTTCCGCCGATCATGCTCAAGAGCGATACGAACCCCGGCGGATTACCGATGGAAGCCTTCGACCAGCTCCGCGCCTCGGTGCAAGCCGATCGCTCGCAGTTCTTTAAAGACTTGAGCGCGCCGTTCTACGGTGCGAATCGCGAAGGCGCGAAAGTCTCGCAGGGGCTGCGCGACTCGTTCTGGATGCAGGGAATGCTGGCCGGCCTCAAAGCTTGCTACGACTGCATCAAAGCGTTTTCGGAGACCGACTTCACCGAGGATCTCAAAAAGATCGACGTGCCGACGCTGCTCATTCACGGTGACGACGATCAGATCGTTCCGTTCGCCGACTCGGCGCCACTCTCACTGAAACTAATCCCCAATGCGCGTTTGGAAGTGTACAAGGGTGCACCGCACGGGCTCTGTTCGACGATGAAGGATCGCGTCAACGCCGACCTGCTCACCTTCTTCGGCGCGCCGGTCGCCGCCCGGGAGGTCTCTCTCAACTAGGTAAAACCGGGGTCCCGCGAAGCCGAAAGCACGGGCCGTCACGGCTTCGCGGGCGCCTTTGCGTTGGGCCTCGGATTACGGTTAGCCGCCGAGCGTACCGCGAATGATCTCGTACTCATCGCGCACGCACGCGGCGACGCCCTCGACATCGCCTGCCGCACAGCGATCGAGCAGTCTCGCGTGAACCTCGCGCGAGGCGCGGATGAACGCCTTTTGCTTTTCGAGATGATAGTGAAAACGCCACTCGCCGATAATTCGCGCCATTCGTGGGCGGCCGGCAGCATCGAACAGCATCTTATGAAAATGCTCGTGGGCGCCGCGCACTTCGGCTTCGCCGGCCGCACGATTCATCGCTTTTAACGCCTCGCCGGCGCGCGCGAGAACGGCATCGCCCAGTGCTGCGACTGCGTGCCGCATGATGCGCTCTTCCAAGCACTCGCGAATCTCGACGACCTCGCGCAGTTCGCTGCCGTTGGGCCGCGGCGAAACGACCGCGCCTTTATTGGGCCGGTAGACCAGATAGCCTTCCGCCTCGAGCCCGCGCAGCGCTTCACGGATCGGAATGCGGCTCAAGCCAAAACGCTCGGCCAGCTCCATCTGGTTGAGGGCGGATCCGGGGGGGAACTCGCCCGATTCGATATCGGAGCGCACTCGCTCGGCGATCTGATCGGCGGTTCCACGAATCGGCGCGCCCCCGTTGACAGTGGGCATTCATGGATTGTATACATGTTTACACTATGCGTCAAGCGGCCGCGGCGGCATGTCTCCTTCTCCTCGCTTGGAGCGTTCCGGAGGCGGCGGCCGTGCCTTGCGATAGCATCGTTTATCGGCCCGACGACCGGCTTATTAACATCCCGGTCTTCGTCGACGGCTCGCAGCTATGGTTCGACGTCGATACCGGCGCGCGCCATTCGGTCATCGACCTCGCGGCGGCTAAGCGCCTCGGCTTACCGCTGATCAAACCGGCGCGCATGTCGGGCGTGGGACGCGGCAGCGCGGAGCTGCTTCACACGTTGCCGCTCGAGTTGCGGGCCGGTACTGCGAGCGTTCACGTCGCCGACCCGTGGGTTCTCGATCTCAGCCACACTGGGACGAGCCGGCGCATCGACGGCCTCGTGGGAGCAGATTTCTTCAAAGAATACGTCGTGCGCATCGACCCGAACGCGAAGACGATCGCGTTTTGCCGCGGCACGCCGGTGGCGAGCGGTCCGGCTGGTGCGACGATTCCGCTGATCGTCACGAACGATCGCTTCTTCATCAACCTGAGACTTACACTTCCCAACGGTGTCGCGGCGACGCACCGGGTGCGGGTCGACACAGGATCCGACGATGCAGTCAGCGACGACCTCGTGCGGCAGTCGCCGACGCGACGGAAGAGCACACAGGGCGTCGGGCTCGGGACTCCGTACGTGGATTATTCCGGCGTCTTCGCGAGCGTGCAGATCGGTCCGTACGCTATAACGAACGTCTGGGGGCCCTCGGGCAATCCGCCGGCGGTGGGCATGGAGATTCTGCGCCGCTTCATCCTCACGTTCGACGCGCGTCGAGGGCGGCTCGGCCTCACACCAACTGCGCGCCTTCATGATCCCGTTCCCACTCCAGCGCCGGAGCACTGAAGAGGGAACTCGAACGCTGCGCGCGGCTCATATCCTGAGTGAGTGCAGCCCGACCTAGACCGCGCGACCACGATATGGCCAAACGTGAGGGGTGGTTTTAGCGTCCCTAGACAAATATCCACAGGTGGCCCGAATAGTCCGCACGGTCCGGATCCGTGCGCCTCAGGATGTAGTGATCGATCGACTCCAAGACTTCTTCTCGCAACACCCAAAACTCCAGGTAAAGGCTTTGGGCTCATCAACCGCGAGTGTCGAGATTCGATACTACCTGTTGTTCGACTGGCTCAGCATTGCTCCGCATCGCGAGGGTGTAGCATTTGCGTGGCGTCCGGCCTGGCGCGGCTTCCCCGCATTTGGTGCCACGCTTACGGTGCGGCCCAGCGGCAAGAAAACGGAGGTCGTGCTCGACGGTTCGTATGAGCCGCCGGGCGGTCTTTTCGGGCTTTTTTTCGATAACGTCGTGGGTCGAAGACTCGCTGCGCGCACCATGGATGCGTTCCTAAAGCAGATCGCGGACAACCCCTAGAGTAAACCGAGCAACCACACGCATAAAGGCGGGGAGGAGGTCGCTCATCGGTATTCCAAGTCGCGAAGCATGATGCGACTGACTTCCCTTTCGTTAGGAACGGTAATCCTAATCGCGGGCTGCTCGGGCTTGGGCACCAGCCCGCAGGGCGTCGTGCCGCAGGCGGCGTCTTCTGCCGCACGAGCGCGAGACGCGAAGCCGCCGCGGCAGACTCTCTACGTGCTCGTTAATAATGGGACCTATGCGAGCTACGTGGCGCTGTACGATGCGTATTCGAAGAACCCGACGATGATCGGCAAGATCACTAAAGGGCTGGCGAATCCAGGCGCCATTTGGACGGACGCAAAGGGCGACGTCTTCGTCGGCAACGATATGACGTATACGAGCTCGGTTACGGAGTACGCACCCCGCACGTACAAGCTGGTCCGGTCTTATACCAACGGAATCGACTTGCCGTTCGGAGGAATGGTCGACTCTAAAGGCACGATGTACGTTTCGGTCGCGGGTGTGAAGGGGCAGATCGAAGGCGGAATCGCGGTCTTCCCGCGGGGAAAGACGAGCCCATCGACGATTTTAACCGCGGGCGTGTACGTTCCGCACGGCCTTGCCAAAGATGCTGCGGGGCACCTTTTCCTCGCGCAGATCTACGGTTCGCAGTCGTCGGTCATCGAGTTTCCGAAAGCCGCGAATAAAAGTAAGGTTCTGCCGCTGAACGACCTCAATACGGGCGCGTTTCTCGAAGATCTCAAGCTCGATGCCCACAACGACATCGTCGTGGCCGACGCCGAGCTCAACAGCGTCCGCTTCTATCCGCCGCCTTACAAGAAGGAGCGCATGGCCCTCACCAGCGGTGTGACGACCCCAACGGCACTCGCCTATGGAGCGGACGGCACGCTCTTCGTCGGCGATGAATATGCAGGCGCGAACGGCAACGTCGTCGTTTTTCCCCCAGGGGCGACGCAGCCGACCGTTCGAATCACCGATGGAATCACCGGCGGTGTTCTTGGGGTGGCGTTAAGCCCCGCGAAATAAAGCGAGGTCCGTGCGTGTCGTTATTTTCGGGTGTAGTCGGTGGTCCAGTTTGTTTCCCAGGTGCGGCCGCGGTCGGTAGAAAAGGCTTGTTCGAAGCGAGGGTGGTCGCCGCTCTTTAGCCACCACTTGAAACGAACGATTACCGGCGTGCCGTGCCACGTATCGTCGGCGTAGAACTGGCCAACTCCGTTGGGATCGAAGTGGCCGACCTGCTGCGGGAGCGCGAGCCCAATCTTCGTCGTGCCCCAGTAAAGCGACCACTGATGCGTTGCGGCATCGTAGAGACGCAGCGTCATTCCGTGAGTGTAACCGCGGGGCGGCGGGCAGCGCAGGTCGCCGTCCTCGAGGTTCGCGCTGCCGTTCCAGAACGGGCGGATGGTCGACGTCCCGTAGCAGTCGTACCAGACGTTGTCGTGCGCAAGACGCTTGCGCAGGATACGATAGTGCGTCGTCCAGGTGCCGAAAAGGAAGTCGAAGCCGTGGTGATTGTCGTAGGCCGTCGACGTGACGAGCGACGGCTCGGGCGTCGCGGCGCTACCCGGCGAAATTGCGGCGAGAACGACGGCTGCGCAAGCCGCCGCGGCGAAGCGTTTCATGAAGGCCCTCCTAGGTAGAGCGCGCGGTTCGAGATGTCGAGCGTGAAGGCCCGTCCGCGCCAGAACTCGTTGCCGACGTTGCAGTCGTAGGTCAGATTCGTAAATAAGGCCTTCGGCGTTTCGATCGTGGAGGTTGGCGCGCCGGCAAGAGCGACCCGTGGGATCGTCGCGATAATACGCTCCCCCGCGGGCCCCTGCACGCGCTTGAGCCGCGAATCGTCAAGGTTGACCCCGAGCTTTGACGCGAAGCGTCTGTCGAGGAAGAGTCCCTGCGAACCGGTATCGATTTCGCAGAGGCCGCGCTGGCCTCGCCCAAAATCGAACCAGGCAAAGATCCCGAGTGAAATGTCGCGATCGTCGGCAAGTTCGATCGGAACCTTCGAGGCCGAGCGCGTGCGCTTTGCGAACGACGCCTCATCTTCGAGAATCAGCTGCTGCGAGGCATAGTCGAACGTAACCGGCTGGCTGCGAAAGGCGGTCGCGGAGATTAGGCCGTCAATGCCGCTGCCGTCGAGTCCGCTCCAAATGATGGCCGGCGCGCTGGAAATCTGTAGCGTTCGCAAGGAGAGCGTGGGCAGCGTTCCGATATCGGCGTCGACGCGTTCGCCTTCCATCCGCCAGTTGGTGTAACGGCGAGTGGCGATGACGCCGAGCGTTCGTGCGGCCGTCGACGACAGGACGTCGACGCCGGCACCGAGATCGACGATCATCGTCAGCGGCAAGCCCTTCGCGGTTGCCTTTACCGTCACCAGGCCGCCGCTCAAGGTGAAGGGGACGACTGTCTGTGCCGCCGCGCGCAGCGGAATCAGCGCGGCCAGAGCTAACAGCGCAAGTTCTTTTTTCAAGCGTGCAGTCACGCGTCTCGTATTTCGGCTTCGCTCCGCACGACACCCACACCCGTCTTTCGACAATCCTTCGACAATCCTTCGACAAGCTCAGGACGACACGAACCACTGCTAAGTAGGGCACGCGTTATCTCCGCTAAGTGGGACACGCGTTAGCTCCGCTAAGGGTGACACTCAGAGGCGCGAGCTAGGAGCAGCGTGCGGTCGCGCGAGTTGCGCGCGAGTGCGGCGGCGCGCTCGAATTCCGAACGTGCTTCGCTCAATCGCCCCAGTTTGAAGAGCAGATCGGCGCGAACGGCCGGCAGCAGATGGTAGTTGCGCAGCGACGGCTGATCGAGAAGCGCGTTGGCGATTTCGAGGCCGGCTTGCGGGCCGAATGCCATACCTACGGCGACCGCGCGGTTGAGCTCGACGACCGGCGTCGGCGTCAGCTGGCCTAACGCATCGTAGAGAGCCGCAATGCGCTCCCAATCCGTTTCCTCGGGTGTGGCGGCACGAGCATGGCAGGCCGCGATCGCCGATTGCAACGCGTACGGTCCAAGCGACGTGCCAAGTTCCTGAGCTTTGGCAAGCGCGTTGCGGCCGCGGCTAATCAGCAGCCGATTCCAGCGGCTGCGATCTTGGTCGAGCAAGAGAATGGGCTCGCCGGAAGGCCCGACGCGAGCGCCCATGCGCGAGGCTTGTATCTCCATCAGCGCGACGAGTCCCAACACTTCGCTTTCGTTCGGCACCAGCGCCGCGAGCATGCGCCCGAGCCGAAGGGCATCTTCGACGAGCTCTGGACGCAAGACGTCGTCCCCCGCCGTGGCGGCATAGCCTTCGTTGAAAATTAGATAGATCGTTTCAAGAATCGACGCCAGGCGCACCAATCGTTCGGGTCCGGAGGGTACCTCGAAGGGAACGCGCGCTTCAAAAAGCGTGCGCTTCGCGCGTACTATGCGCTGTGCGATCGTGGGTTCGGGAACGAGAAAGGCACGCGCGATCTCGGCAGTCGTCAAGCCGCCGACCAATTTGAGCGTCAGCGCGACGTGCGCTTCCTTCGAAACCACCGGATGGCAGGCGACGAACATCAAACGCAGCATGTCATCATCGATTTCCTCGTAGGAGTCGGCGAAGTCGGGTTCCACTGCACCCTTCGACAAGCTCAGGGTGACACCGGAGGGGCTCGAGGTGGCATCGGAGTCGACGTGCAGCGTTTTGTCACGGCGAATCTGATCGATCGCACGGCGTTTCGCGGTGGTCATCAGCCACGCGCCCGGATTGCGCGGGATGCCTTCGCCGGGCCACTGCGAGAGCGCCGCAACGAAGGCATCCTGCGCCAGATCTTCCGCTCGTCCGACGTCGCGCAGCATCCGCGAGAGGCTCGCGATCAGCTTTGGCGATTCGATCCGCCAAATAGCCGCGAGCGTGCCGCGAGGGTCGCCGCTGCTCACTATGGCGTCGGCGAAACCTCGTGAAGGTAGCACGTCCCGGTGCCGAGGACGCCGAGGAAGCGCTTCGTCCAGGCGATCGCGTCATCGCGATCCTTTACGTCCATGAGAGCGAAGCCGCCGACGACTTCCTTCGATTCGGCAAACGGCCCATCGGTGACGCTCGTTTGGCCGTTCTTGCGCGCGATCGAGAGCTCGAGCATATCGGTGTCGCGTCCGCCGGTGTCGACCAGCGCCCCTTTCGTGCGCATCTCTTGGATCAGCGTGCCCATGCGCTGCGGAAGCGTGGGGTCGTTATGCGGGTGACCGTTGGTGCGGTCGATGGTAACGATCGAGAGGACCTTCACTTCATTTGCTCCGCAAGGCGCTCTTGACGCGCGGCGATCTCGGGGGTGATGTTCTCACCGAAGTCCTCGAGTTCGTAGAACGGCCGGATCTCGAGGCTCTCGCCGTTGGAGAACGGTGCGTGCGTGAAGCGCTCGACGATCTCTTCCTTCGACTTACCCTGAACGATCCAGAAGCCGGCGACCAGCTCCTTCGTTTCGGCGAATGGCCCGTCGATGACCGTCGTCCGCCCGCCGTCGAAGCGCAGCCGCTTGCCTTCCGATGAGGGCCTCAGGCCCTCGCCGGCGAGCATCACGCCGTCTTTGACCAGCTGCTCGTTGAACTTGCCCATCTCGTTGAGGAGCTCGGCCGACGGAAGGACGCCCGCCTCGCTGTCTTTGCTTGCCTTCACTAGGACCACGAATCTCATTGAAAATCTCCTTTGGTGGATTTGCTACTTACCTATGCGTCGAACGGAGGGCTTCCGTTTCGACATGGGTGCGCATTTTTTTGCGGGCACCCCGGGCGGGCGGCCCGAAGGTTGCCGCCGTGGACGAAAAGCGATTCCGTTTCGACCTTCTCGTAGCGCTGGGAGCCCTCCTGATCAGCGGCGTGGCAGCCGCCTCGTCGGCCTACCAGACCTACGTGATCCGCAAGCAGTTCAGCGCGACCGTTTGGCCTTATCTAACCTTCATCACCTCGAGCTCCACCGGGAAGTTCTTTGAGCTGGACGTCGACAATCCGGGCATCGGTCCAGCGCTCATCATCACCGCGACCGTGACGCGGGACGGCAAAGTCATCGACCAGCGGTCGGGACCAAACGTCGTCCCGGCCGTCGGCCGCGCTCTCCAGCCCGAACGCGACGAAGCCGCGGCCGCCGAACACAAATTTCACGAACACGGCAACAACGATATGACCGCGAGCACGATCCAGCCCGGTGACGTCTTGCCGGCGGGTCAAAAGCTCGAGCTCCTGCGGGTCGAGGGAAAGTTCCTCACGGGCCCCATCCTGGCAAACTTTCATCGCGTCAACATCGCGCTCTGCTATTGCTCGCTGCTGGGGGATTGCTGGACGAAGCGTCTCTCCGACCAAGCGATCAAGCCACGATCGGTACGATCGTGCTCGGCTACGTCGTGAGAGCGCGTGCGATGTACTCGGCGACGCTTCGAAAGACCGCCGTAAGCTCTTCTGAGGAGGCCTTCGAACCGACGTAGTACGTCGTAATCAACAGGGGTTTAAGCCGCGGTGGCCACGCGACCGCGATATCGTTGGTCGCTTCGTTACGGCCATTGCCGCTCTTGTCGCCGATCTTCCACGATTTCGGCAGCCCCGCCCGCAAGCGGTCGAGGCCGGTTTGGCACTTGAGCATCCACCCGACGAGCTGGCTGACACTCGTTACGTTCAGCGACGCACCGAATAAGATGGCGTTCATCAGCCCGCGCATCGCAAGCGGCGACGTGGTATCGCGCGGGTCGCCGGGAATCGCGCTGTTGAGATCGGGCTCGCGGCGATCCAGCCGCGTAACCTCGTCGCCGAGGCCGCGCACGTAGGCGGTAGCCCCGGCCGGTCCACCGACGAGCGAGAGCAAGAGATTTGCGGCGGTGTTGTCGCTGAGCTCGATTGCCGCTGCGCAGAGCGCATCTACGGTCATGCCGCCCTGGGCGACGTGAGCGCGGGTTACCGGCGCGTATCCGAGCAGATCGCTGGGGCCGTAGCGCACCCACTGGCCGGTTTTTATCGTTCCGGCTTCGACGTGCGAAAGCACGTCGGCGACGAGGAAGAACTTAAACGTGCTGCACATCGGAAAGCGCTCGTTCTCGCGATAGGCTGCGGCGCGGCCCGTTTGGGTATCGATCGCCGAGACCCCAAGTCGACCGCCATACCGTTGCTCCAGCTGCGCGAACGGCGGTTCGTCGTTGTTCTGCGCCGCGGCGAGCTGCGGCAGCGTTGCGTTCGTCAGTGCCGCGAGCGCGCCCCCGGAAGCGCGCAGGAATGAAATGCGCCGCACTTAGCGAGCCAACGCGCGGACCGCGGCCGGCGGCGTGAATACGTGCGGATTCACGTTGTCGTACGTTACCGACGTAATCCGGCCGACGCCGACGAGCTTGTCGTCTTTAAAATCGGTTTCGCGGGTTGCGAGCGAGAGCTTTCCGAAACGACGATAGCGCTCAAAGACCTGGCGGGATTCGGCGATCTCGGGAGTACCGTCCACCCACTGATGAAAGCGGTACCCGGTGAGCAGGCCGCTCTTCACGTCGTAGTACTGATTGTTCTCGTTTCCCCAGAGGGTAATGCCGCGAACGCGGTAACAGGAACGGCCGGCAAACGATTCGACGCCGACGACCTTCATCGACTTGAAGTACTTCGGTATGTGGGCGAAATAGTACATGTCGGCATCGCGCCGGATCGAGACTGCGTTATGACCGCGAATTACCTGCGGGGCCGAGTGCGCACCGATCGACCAGGCGATCTTGCCGTCGTAACCCGAGAGATACCGGCCGAGGCGGGGGACCGTGACGATCTCGAGACGTTTGAAGTCGGCGAGATAGAGCACGATCCCGGCGTGGATTTGCCTGCCATGCGCTGCATAGATCGTGTTCGTGCCGCGGATCGTCATCGATCGGGGCTGCAGGATCGCCGCCGGGCCGCCGATCGCGTCGACGAAACGCTGCTGGACCTGGGAGACGGTCGGCAAGGAAGCCGGCGGCGCCTGGTGGGCTCTCCCTCCGCAGGCCGCGACGGCGGCAATGGCGATCACCGTGCCCGCGCGGCGAAGCGCCGGACGCAGTTGTAATGCAATCACACTCGTATACCTCAGTTGCTGTACTCTGGGATGACTCTTAGGCCGACAACGCCGACAGGGTTTACGTTGTCCTTCGACAATCCTTCGACAACCCTTCGACATGCTCAGGATGACGCGGCTCGAGCTCAGGATGACGCTATAATGAAACCTTTTTTCGCGCTTGTATTTGTTGCCGCGCTCGCGGCATGTTCTCTCGGTACGTCCGCTTCGCCACCGTACATGCGGGGCGATACGGCCATGCGCGCACTTGCAGGCACCGGCGCCGGCAAGATCGAGCACGTCGTCTACGTCATACAAGAGAACCGCAGCTTCAATGGAATGTTCGAGGGGTTTCCGAACGCGTATACCGTTTCGCGCGGAAAGAACTCGCGCGGCAAGACCGTCGTGCTCCAACCGATAAGCCTCAAGAGGCTGTACGACATCGATCACTCGGCCGGAGCAATGTTCGAGGCGTGCAACGCGCCGGCCGGCGACCTTCCCGGAACCCACTGCAGAATGAACGGCTTCGATCGCGAGGTTGCGTCGTACGGCGCGCCCGCGAATCCGCAGTACGTCTACATCGACCACAACGAGTCGAAGCCGTACTTCGACATGGCGCACGAATGGGTGCTGGCGGACCGGATGTTCGCTTCCCAGCTAGACGAGAGTTTCGTGGCGCACCAATACATCATCGCGGCGCAGGCGAAATCGAGCGTTAATATTCCCGCCGGTCCGTGGGGATGCCCCGGCGGACCGGGCGACAAGGTGCAGACGATCACCCGCAAGCGCGGGATGGGTCCCGTGCAAACGCCGTGCTTCAATTACACGACGCTCGGCGATGAACTCGACAATGCGGGGCTTTCGTGGCGCTTCTACACGAGCACGTTCAACTATCCGACGAGCGGCCTGTGGTCGGGCTACCAGGCCATCGACCACATCTACAACGGCCCGGACTGGAAGAAAGACGTTATCACGCCGCAGAAGCGCTTTCTCACCGACGTCGGCAGTGGGAAGCTCGCGGCGTTTAGCTGGATTACGCCGCTCTGTCCGGATTCCGACCACGTTGCCTGCGGCGGCGGATATGGCCCGTCGTGGGTTGCAACCGTCGTCAACGCCGTGGGCGAGAGCAAGTTCTGGAACTCAACGGTCATTTTCGTCCAGTGGGACGATTGGGGCGGCCTTTACGATCCGGTGCCTCCGCCTTATCGCGACTACGACAGCCTCGGATTCCGCGTTCCGCTGATGGTGATCTCGCCCTACGCGAAGCACGACTACGTCTCGCACGTCCAATACGAGACGGCCGGCGTGCTGAAGTTCGCCGAGGACCTCTTTGGATTGCCATCGCTCGCCGCCGCCGACCGGCGCGCCCACTCGCCCGCCGCCGACACGCTCGATTTTACTCAAGCGCCACGCAAGTTCGTGCCGATCAGATCGCCCAAGGGGCTCAAGTTCTTCCTGAATCAAGGCGACGACGGGCAAGCCCCGGACTACGAATAGCAGCCCAGCGGCAGCTTTCGCAACCCGGCGGCAGGCCGAGTGGATTAGAGCCATACACACCCTGGTATGAGGAGAACATGGACTTAACAATTGAAAAGCCGCGCAGCGCCAAGGACAGGCTGATCGGGCTCGTCTCGCTCAAGCGCGTCATCGACAAGGCCAAGGCCTATAACGAGGGGCACCTCGGCGACTACGATTACGACTGCCCGCACGACAAGCCGCTCTTTGAGTTTCTGGGAACGACCGGGCCCGAGTTCGCGAGCAAAGTCAAGGAGCTACAAACCGACGACGCGATCGCGGATTGGGTGCAGGCGCAGTTCCTCTCAAAAAAGACCGCCCAAGAGATCGAACGATTCAACAACGACCGGATGCATTGGCATCCCGAGCCAGGTTCGCACTCGGCGGAGTACTTCGACAACCTGCGCGAGCAAGTTGCGCCGGGGCGAAAAGAGATCGTCACGTGGTTCGACGTGCTCGACCTGGACGAAGGCCGTCCGGTACCCGTCGCTACGAGCCTGAACTGACCGTTTTATTCGTCCACGGCTGGCAAGCCGATCGCTCGGTCTGGGGCGGCGTTATCGCCGCCCTCGGGCCCGACGCACGCGCCGTCGACGTAGACTTGCGCGGCAGCGGCGAGCTGCGTGATATTCCTGGGCCGTTTACCGTCGAACGATTCGCCGCCGACTTGCGCGAGATCGTTGAGCGGCTTGAAGATCCCGGCCCCGTCGTCGTCGTGGGACATTCGATGGGTGCGATGGTTGCGATGCGTTTAGCAATCGACGCGCCGGAGCTCGTTGCGGCGCTGGTACTCGTCGCGCCCGTTCCAGCAAGCGGCGCCGGCTTCTCCGAGAAGGGCGCGAATCATCTTCGCGCAACCGTCCGGGATCGTGAAGCCGCGCGCAAGTGGCTGACGCGCACGTTTCACAACACGCCCGAAGCCGATGAGTTCGAACGCCTCTGCGAAGCCGCGGAGCGCGGCGACCCTGACGCCGCGCTCGAGAGCTTTGAGTCGTGGACGAACGCCGATTTTGCCGAAGAGACACAAAAGATTTCGGCGCCCGCCGTCGTCATCGCGCCCGAGCACGATACTCCGGAGATATACGAACGAAAAGTCGCAGCGCTACTTCCGAACGCGCGGTTCGTGCTTCTGCGCAATTGCGGCCACTACGCAATCATAGAGCGGCCCGAGGCGATCGCACAGGAGATCGCCGCCGTCATTCGGAGACTCTAGGAGCTTGTCCGAGTGAAGAGTGAGGGCACCGGGAAGCTGCTGCGTATCTTCGTTGGCGAGAGCGACCGGTGGGGCTATCAGCCGCTCTACACCGCGATCGTCGAAGCGGCGCGCAAAGCGGGAATGGGCGGCGCAACCGTCTTCAAGGGAATCGAAGGGTACGGCGGTCACTCGGTCGTGCACGCGGCGCGCGTTATCGATTTCTCCTCGGACCTGCCGGTGCTCGTCGAAATCGTCGATACGCAGGAGCACATCGCCGCTTTTCTGCCGACGCTGGACGAGATGGTCAAAGAGGGGCTGGTTACGCTGGAAACCGTCGAGATTATCGCCTATCGCGCGGGCGAGCCGAAGAGGCGATGAGAGGCATCCTTCCTTTTCTTGCGGTCGGCCTCGGTGCGGGACTCGGCGGGATCTGCCGCTATGCCGTCGGACTCTTCTTCCTCGCGCGCTTCGGTCCGGGATTTCCGCTCGGCACGCTCTTCATTAACGTCAGCGGATCGTTTTGTATCGGTGTCGTCGCCGTGCTCGTTCAGACGCGCGCGCTCGGGTTCCATCCGCTGCTCGGCGTCGCGTTAACGGCGGGATTGCTCGGCGGCTACACGACGTTCTCGAGCTTCGCGTACGAGGCGTTGACGCTCGGCAGCGAACGCGAGTGGCGCCTGAGCCTCGCGTACGCGCTCGGCAGCGTCATCCTCGGCGTACTGGCATGCTACTTGGGCATCGTCGCCGCACGCCTGGTGAGTCGCCCAGCATGAAGCGGAGGATCGTATGACCGAACTTGCTGCGAAGGTTTGTGTGCCGTGCCGAGGTGGAGTTCCACCCTTGGACGATGCGCAGATTGCGCCGCTTCTCGCCCAGATCGACGCGGGGTGGCAGGTCGTCGAGCGCGACGATCCCAAGCATCTACGCGTGAAGGTCCTGACGCGAACCTACCGTTTCAAGGACTTTGCCGAAGCGATGGCCGCGGCGGTGCGCGTCGGCGAGATGGCCGAAGAGCAACAGCACCATCCCGATCTGCGGGTGGCGTGGGGGCGCCTGGGCGTCGAAGTGTGGACGCACAAGATCGGCGGCTTGACCGAGAGCGACTTTATTTTCGCCGCGAAGTGCGACCGGCTCACACGCCCCGGCACCACCGAAGCGGGTTCGGGGGAAACCTGGGGCGTGTAGCCGGTGCGAGGCTATAGCGCTTTTCGCCGAGCCTCGGCCCCCACGGTAACGCTGACCGGTTTCGAGGCAATGCCGTTGGCGACGACCACGAGCGTGCTCTTCCCGCTCGCGATCTTCTTCGGCACGTCGAAGTAGGTCCAGACTCTCTTCGACCCGGTCGCGACGCCCATCGTGCTGTGGTCGTGCGTGCGAGCATAGTAGATCTTGCCGCTGCCGTCATTTGTTATGCGCACCAGCGGATAACCGGTCGCGTTCTGCTCTTCGTCGCCGAACGCAACTGCTTGCGAGAGGCCATTAAACTGCGTTCCCGTGATCTTATACGTTTTGCCGGGCGTGATGCTGGCGGGCGCGTTTGAGATCGTGGGCGCCCAGCCGGCTTGCGGCTTGCCCTTGGGGGTGTAGAGCACGACTCCGCTCGAGCCGAGCATCAGCACCTGTCCCGTCGGCAACAGCACGGGCGGCCCCGCGGCGGTGCCGACCTGCGCAAAGCTCTTACCATTGTACTCGTAGAGAATGTAGTGGATGCTCAACACCAAAACGTTTCCGCTGGGCTCGAGCATCGCGTACGAATCGCCGGCGTTGTCGTTGTTGGGAAAATCAGGGCCTGCGGCCCACGTACCGTTCTTTGTGCCGTAAATTGCGGTGTGCCCGGTGCCGTAGCCGCTCGGTCCCGTACCCGCGCCGGTTGCGAAGACGGTGCCGTCGGGGCGCAGAATCGCCGGACCGATCTCGCCCGGCGGGCGATAGCAGTCTTTTGGCTTCGGCCCGTACTTCACACAGCCCGGCTCGCCCGGAGAGCGCAGATCGACGACCGTCGAGCCGGCACTCCTCCAATGGCCGGTCGCCGGATTGTAGATCTCAGAGTGCGGAGCGTTCTTCACGTCGGCGGTGAGGATCGTCCCGTCGGGCAAAAGCGTCCAGCCTTCCTCGGAGTTGAAGTCGGCCTTGCCGGCGTCGCTGGCCTGCGACCACTTCAGCGTCTTGGGATCGAGGAACGCATCCCAGTGATGAAGCTTGTCGCCCATCATGACGCGCCCATCGGGCAAAATGGTCGAAGGTGAGTCGCCGATCCACTGCCAGCGGTGCGGATGGCCCAGCGGCGTCCAGGTGTTCTTCACCGGGTCGTAGACCGCACCGAGATCGGTCAACTGCAGCGGATACCCGTTGCTCGGATTGTTGTATTCGCCGCCGCTGATCATCAGGCGGCCGTCGGCGAGCACCTGCGAGGCGTACGCCGAAGGCCCGTACCCGGCTTGCAGCGACGCGAGCTGCGACCAGGTTCCGTCGGTATAGCTGCCCTTCGAATCGGGTGCGTAGCGATACCAGTTGCTGCCATAGATATCTTGAGTGAGAACCGAACCGTCGGTCATCAAAAAGCCGATCATCATCGGCGCCGGCGGCTGACTCCTGACCAACGCGAACTGCGCCGAGCGGCTCGCGCCGAGCGCGCCGAGCAATTGCGTCCCTGCGCCGGGCAGCATCGATTGGCTGCCGGAGCACCCGGACGCGGCGGCGGCGAGCGTCGCCGCGGCTAAGAGAGACGCAGAGTTCCTGAAGTAGCGAAGCACGGGACCTCCATTCTTATTCGTAATCGGGTGCGAAATCGGTGTCGCCCGACCGATCCATGAAGAACTTCGGCGGCAATGGCGCCGCAATCTTCACGAATTTGCGCGGGCTGGCGTTGAAATCAAAGCAGTCGGCGGCCGGAGAGGCTGCGCGCCGATCGGCCGGAGCGAGCTGCCCAAGGCCGTAAAGATCCTCGGCGAAGCGCAAGACGCTCGCGGTTTCGTAGGGCACGTGCGACACGAAGCCCTGTTTGGCGTACGGCGACATCACGATCAGCGGAACACGAAAGCCCAAACTGTCGCGATCGAGGTGGGCGGGCGCGACGTGATCGTACAAGCCGCCCCAGTCGTCCCACTGAATGAAGATCGCGGTAGAGTTCCAGAATTTACTCTGACCGACGGCGTTCACCAACGCTGCGACCCACGACGGCCCGTAGCCGCCGGGGCAGTTTACGTGGTCGGAGTCGTCGCAGACCGGCGTTATCCAGGTAAAGTTCGCGAGCTTGCCGGCGCGAACGTCGGTGAGGAATTTCCAGTTCGGGGAGATGACGTTCTTCTTCCAATCGGGGCCGCGATAGATGTGTGCGACGGCCTGATAACTCGACCAGACTCCGCCGCTTCCGCTCGACTCACTGCCGTAACTGCTCGCGTAGAAGCGCCACGAGAGGTGCGCAGCATCGAGCTCGTCGCCGAGCGTCTGATATTCGAAACAGGGCGGCTGCGGCGTCCCGTTGGGGTTGCGATCGATCGTGATCGTCGCAACCTTGTTATAACGGCCGCCGCCGCAGCCCCACTTGCTGTAGGGCAGGTCGACGCTCCAGGCGGCCTGCGCGGCGATGATGTACTGGTGCGCGACGAAGCTCTCATCAAGCTGCGATTGGAACATCCGGTCGGCCAAAACGCCTTCGTGCGCCATATCGAAGTAGGGCTGCGAGTCTCTGCGAGGCACGTAGGCGTACTCCGGGTAAAGAAATGGACCGCCGAAACTCTCTTCGTTGTTGAAGCCATTCATCCGGCAGTGCGTGCCCGGCAGTTCGCCCTTGGGCGCGTTGCAGGCGGCGAACATCGCGTCGGCCGAGTGGTCGATCACGTACTGATCGCTCAGCGGCACCGGGCGCAGCTTGATCTTCTCACCGGTGGAGATGGCGCCGCTGTCGACGGTATCGGCACCCGGATAACCGTGGAACAGGTCGTCGAAGCTGCGGTTCTCTTGCACGATGTAGACGACGTGGGTAATCTTGCCGGCACCTGTTCCGGTGAGGTGGTGCAGCGGGTTGCCGTTTTGCATGTACGGGAGGCCGCCCGAGCATGCCGCGAGCGGGAATGTGAACGCCAGCAGCACCGCAAGGCGTGCTGAATAAAGACGATTCATTGACTCGCACTATGCCGCCCTAGGGGGAGCCTCCTCTTGCTTTGCCGGGCGCGCCCGTCGCGCAAAAAAGAGCCGCGCGGCCAAGCTAGCCCTTAAACGCGAAGTATACTGCGCCGATGATGAACAGGTAGCTGACGGCGTAGTTCCACTTCGGGATCTGGCCGAAAACGACGATCGCGAAGACGGTAAAGACGATCAGCGTGACTACCTCCTGCAGTATCTTCAACTGAGTCAGCGTCAGGGCGCCGTAACCGATTCGATTCGCCGGAACCTGAAAGCAGTATTCGAGCAATGCAATACCCCAGCTCGCTGCAATCGCGAGAACGAGCGGGCTTTTCGTGTTCTTCAAGTGCCCGTACCAGGCGATGGTCATGAAGAGATTCGAGAACGTCAACAAGATCACGGTCGCGATAACGGGATACCGGGCAAGGAATGCAGGCATGGGCGCTTGGTTCCCGGAGAGGCCGCCGCCTAAAAGGCGGTCCGCGCTCTTAGGCCACCCAAGCAGAGGATTTAGGAAGGGCCAGCAGGTGATTTAGGTTTGCCTAAGTATCAAGTGAGGCATGCTTAAGTGGCCGGTTGCCTTGCTTATACCCGCGCTGATCGCGGGCTTTCCGTCCGCCGCAGAAGCCATACCGCTCTTTGCGCACCAGTACGGCGTGACGTGCGAAAAGTGCCATAGCGTCCTTCCGCATCTCAACGAGTTCGGCGCGGCGTTTCTAGCCAATGGCGAGCGCTTTCCCGGCGTCTCGTCGGGCCGGGCGATCCCGCTTTCGCTGAAAGTGAACTTCGTCGACTCGAGCGAGAACCAGGGCGAGGGCCCCGACGGCGCCGGCCTGCCGAAGGCGATCGTCGACGAGGTCGAGGCGTTTTCGTCGGCGACGATCGGCTCGCGCGCGAACTATTTCGTCGAGCAGTACCTCGTCGACGGCGGCGAACCCGGGCTGCTGCGCGACGCGTGGATCAGCGATCGCGCCAATCCCTGGAACGCAAAGATTCCGGTGCTCGTACAAGGCGGACAGTTCACGCTGCCGCTGCCCGTCGATCCGGAGACTTTTCGCGACACATATCAAAGTTATACGCCGTACGAGCAGACCGTGGGCCCGAATCCGTTCACCTTCTTCGATACGAAGCTGGGCGCGAGGGTCTCCGTCGGCGACGCGCTGCACGGCCTAAATCTGCAGCTCTTCGCGGGGCCGGGTTACGACCGGCAGAGCGGGCTCGCGCCAACGGGCACCGATACAGAAGTGTACCTTCAGGACGCGATGGGCCCGTTTACGCTGAGCGTCCTGAACTATGACGGTCTGCGCCCCACGCCGTTGGGGCCGTTTGATCGTTTCAATCGCACGCTGTTCGGCTTTACGTACGGACAATGGACGCGCTTCTCGAGCGAAGCCGTGCTGATCGAGGGCAACGACTCGAACTGCGCAACCGATCCGCCCACCGTCGGCACGCTCGTCGGAGGATGCCACATGAGCGGTGGGTTCGAACAACTGCGCTACGCGTTTAACGACCGGCTCTTCCTCGAGGCGCGGTACGAGGGAACGAACGATCCGACCAACGGCTTTACGCGCGACGGCGTGATCCTCGCTGGATACGGACCGACGGAGAACACGCGCTTGACGATCGAAGACGTGCTTTCGACCTCGCCGAGTACCAGCAATACTATGAATATTCAGTTCACGGTGGCATATTGAGATGAGAAACTATCTTTGCGCGCTTCTTCTCTCGGCGGCTCTCGTTGGCGCGGCCCCGGTGGGTCGCGAGATCGATACGGCCAAGTCGAGCGCGCAGTTCAGCGTCGCGCACATCTGGGTCGAGCGGGTCGTGGGCACGGTGCCGATCCTGCGCGGCAGCGTTACGCTCGACACCGGCTCAATCATCCCCGTGAGCGCGACCGCGGTGCTCGATGCGACTCGCATCAAAACCGACGCGCCCGATCGCGACCGCTCGCTGATGTCGCCGGATTTCTTCGACTCGTCGAAGTTTCCGAACTGGACGTTCGTCAGCACCCGCATCGTGCCCAAGACGCTGACGACGTTCGAGATGGACGGCAACCTGACGATCCACGGCGTCACTCAACCCGAACAACTCAACGTCACGGCGACCGGAACGGCGGCGCAACCCGCATACCGCGCGGAAGGGGAGATCGACCGCCACGCGTTTGGCATGGCGCGCACGCAACTCGATCCGACGATCGGCAACAGCGCCGACGTTACGCTCAACATCGTTGTGAAATAGCGATGAATCGAAGCCGCGCCAAAAGGGCCCGGAGTCGAGGGATTTCGAGCTGGGCTATCGCGTCGACCAACGCCCTGCGAAGTTCGCCAAGCAGCTCTTGACCGAAGCGCTGCGCCCAGCGCGCTTCGACGGTTGCAAAGAGCGGCTTCCAAACGGCACGGGCCCGCATCCCGGCCGACGTTGCGCGAACGTGCTTCGTAGCGGGATCGACGACGAGGTAACCCCAGCGCTGCATTCCCGAAAGATGCGGGGCCGTGCGTGCGCCGCGGACGAGGTCGGCGGCGGATATCCCCTGCTGGTCGACCAAGCGCATACAGTTGGAATACATCGCCAGCGAGACGAGCCAGGGGCTCTTGCGGTTGCCGCCATGCCGCGAGCTGCGGTGAGCAGCGCGGCGCTCCGCCTCGTTATCGAACTCGATCGTAAAGGCGACCAGCGCGTACGAAAGCAGAGTCGGCAGCGGCACTCTCGTTGTTGGCATGAGGCTCCGTTCGTTTGTGGAATTTTAATCCTTGGGGGGTACACTCGCTGGTATGAGTTGGGCGGCTCGGAAGTTCTCCGCAGGACTTGCTCTTGCCGGACTCCTGTGCCCTTGTGCGCGGGCGGCTGCGGCAACGCCGGCGCCGATCGCGCTCGAGCCGGAGAACGTACCGCCCGGTTATACCTTCGACATGGACGTCGCCATGCGCATGCACCATTTTCCGTGGCTGCGTTTTAACATGTCAGGAACCGGCGAGTACACCCCTGGGCAAAGTTATAAGGTCTCCTTTACGAAGACGCCTTGGTTCATTCCTAAACCACCGAGCGGCATGGATCTTTCGATGATCGATCCGCTCTTATGGCCGCAACACTATACCTACGCAGTCGCCGGAACCCACGACGGCATGACGATGTACTCGCTGCACGCAATCGACGACCCAACCCTGCAAGACGCGACTGTGGGACTAGGCCCACAGGCCTGCACGCGCACGATAGAGGCCAACTACACGAACGGGACACGCATTCACATGAAGATCACGCCGGCGATGGTAAACGGGTTTCTGCTGCCGCAGACGCTCACCGCCGATATCGATGAACCACACCTCTCGCTTTCGGCCGATGCGGCCTTCAAGAACTATGCGTTCAATGCGCCGCTTTAAGCGCCGTCAGCCGCGTTTTGGCGCGTTGACAACGCTCGCCGAAAGCGTCTGGATGCCTTTGCGCGAGATCGCGACGGCCTACGCTCGCCGCAAACGTCCGATCAGCATGCCCGATGCGCGAATGCTCGTCGTCCTAACCTGCCGCGAAAAGAAAGTGCCGCGGCCTCGTCCGGATGCGCTCGAGAGACTCGCCTCCGAACTCGTGCGTCTGACGCGCGAAGCCGTCGAGCCGCCGACTTACGGAATTACCTGATAGAAGGCGCTCATGCCGCCGTCCATGTGGTCGGCGACGTGACAGTGGAAGAGCCAGGTCCCGGGATCGTCGGGAACCATGTCGACGGTCAGCATCTGCGCGGGCATCAACGCGAGCACGTCGGTTCTCTGCTTATTCCATAGCACGGTGTTGCCGTGCCAGTGCGGCGTGTGGAAATCGAAGCCGTTGCCGATGTCGACCACGTACCAGCGCACGCGCTCGCCCTGCTTCATCGTGATCTTCGGGCCGTTTGCATAGATGTAGCCGTTGATCGAAAACTTGAAGTTGCCGTCGACGAAGCCGCTGCCGTTGAGGGTGAAGGCCCCGTTGGAGTCGAGCGGGATCGACTCGGCTCGCTGCGGTTTCTTTAGTTTCGGCGTGTACGTCGCGACGTTATTCATGAAGTACCAGCTCTGATTTTCGTTGACGATGTGGTAGACCGCTACGACTTCGCGATCGACGTCCTTGGGCGTGCCGTCCGGTTTGGCCATGCCGCGCGCGGTCACGACGATCGCACCGACTAAACCGCTATCGACGTCCTTCTGCTCGTTGACGTGCGAGTGGTAGAGCCAAACGATTGAACTCGGGTCGTTGGGACCGGGCCCGGCGCGTTCGGGAACCTGCCACACGTAGGTGTACGTCCGGCCCGGCGCGACCGCGCCGCTCATTTTGTCGGTCGACGAGCTGCCGTCGTTGTATGCCATGCCTTCAGCGTTCTTCTCGTAGAAGACGCCGTGCGGGTGAATGCTGTACGGGCGCGAGGCGTTGTTCTTGAAGACGACGTGAATCGTGTCGCCGACTTCGGCGTGGATGATCGGCCCGACAAAGCCGAGATACGCATCGCCGGCCGGACGCTGCTTTTGCGTCGTGAACGTGGCGTCGGTATATTCCCGATAGATCGCCTTGCGGTAGCTGCTGCCGATGTGGTGCGAGTCTTGCACCGCGTACGGGCGCTCCATCGCGTCGAGCGGCTTGCCGGTAACCTCGTCGATGCCGGCCGGCGCGTAGTTCCACGTCACCTCGTCGGCGGCAATGTAGTAGGTTCGCACCTGACCGACGGCGCGTTCGACGCTCGTACTGCCCACCAGTACGACTAACAAAAAGAAGACGCTGACACAAAGAGTGCGCATGGCTCCAAACCCTCCGTAGGTAGGAGAGTGCGCAAACGGGCCCGCGCTTCCTTCATAACTCTGAAAAGAAGCGCGGGCAGCCCAGCCTCATTTGGCGTTTTTTCGGCAACGCCCGCTTATCTCGTAACGATCAGGCGCACAAGTTTGCGCTCCTTGCCGGCGACGGCAACCGTTACGCTAAGCCGCTCCTTGAGCGCGCGGAGAACCAGCTCGCCGAGGTCTCGCTCGCGGCATTCGAAGACGCGGCGTTCGCAGCAATCCTTGAGCACGAAGCCGACGAAATCACCGAAGCAGTTGAACTCAACCTCGCAGACCTTGCCGGTGAACTCTTCACAGGTTTGGCTGCCCGACGGCTGATCGGGACGGTAACCACCAAGCGACGGCGGGATGCTGTGCGGGTCGCCGCCCAGCCCTTGTACGCGCTGGCTGATCTGGCCGATGTAGCGGAGCAGGACCGGATACCAGCGATCCGTTTTGGGCATGGCCTCGAGCCGCGCCTTGAGGATGGCCAGCGTTGTCTCCTCAGCCGGCAGCATCTTCTCGCTGGTGGAGACGGGGATCTTCACTTGAAATGAGCCGACAATGTAGCGTTCGTACTCCAGGCTTTCTCGATAGACATCGCGCTGCAAACTCTGCGCTTGCGGCACGATCTGCTCCGGGAGGTCGATGTTACGGCCGGCCGCTTTTCGCCGGGCGAGGGCGATTTTAGGCTCCTGCGGAGGTGGAGGCGGCGCGGCGCGACGCAAACGTTTACCGATACGCCGCACGACGATATTGAATTCCTGACCGGTCTTCACCGTTTGCGGCAGATCGATCGTAAACAGCCCGGCGAATCCCGGGCCCGTTCCTTGCGGTACCGGTACGTACGTCGCACCGTTGAAGGTCTTGACTTCGATCGTGTGCGGATCGGCGGCGGCCAGGGGGTGCACGCCGTACATCCAAGAGGCGAGCGCAATCACCTCGGCGCTCGAGACTTGCGGCCAGTAGATGCGCGCGGTGGAACCGGGTGGAACGTCGCCCCACACGATCATGAGTTCGTCTGGCCGCCCGGCCAGCGGTCCGCTCGTGGGCGGCGCGCCGCTTGGCCTTACATCGAAGGTCTGCGGTACGCGGTGCGCGTCGGCCGGCCCCGGGTTATCCGAGGTCGTGACCTGAAGGTTGCGCTGGGCCAACTGATCGCTGCTCTCCGGAGTCGGCACGCTGCTGCCCACCGTTCGGATCGGCGCGTTGTTGTACGCGATCTGGGCTACCAAACAGTGATGGGTCCCGGGGAGCGCGTCAGGGATCGGCACATTGTTAACCTTGGCGTTGGCGTCGTTGACGTTGAGGAAGCACCCGAAGTACGCCCACTGAGCATCGCTTTGCTCGATCGTGATCGTTAGGTTGTTGGCTCCAGTATTCGTGAAACCGCCGGTTTTGAACTCGGGATCGTTCGACGCGGCAAAATTCGGCTGCGCGCTCGTCGCAAAGAACGGGATCGTGTGATTGTCGGAGGGCGCCAGCGGCCAGAGCGGGTCGCCGCTCCCGTCGTTGTTGCTCAGATAGGTCGACGAGGGGTCCCACTGCGTGTCGGCGGTCTGCGTCCCCCAGAGCCGGAAGAACACCTTAACGCCGGCCGCCGCGCCCCCCGAACCTTGCGATCCTTTCAGGCGGACTCGGGCGATCGCGAAGCTGTAGTTGTTGTGAAAGGCAAAGTTCGCGAAGGAGAACGGCGTTACCGACGAGTCGCCGGTGAACTCGCCCTGTTGCTGTGGGATGACGTTGCTGCCGGGCAAGAACGGATCGACGCCGCCGGGATCGCCGTAGTTCTGATTGAGGTGCTGCAAGAGCGCTTGAACGTACGTATACGCACCATCGACATCGAAATCGCCCAGACCGGCACTGTTTTCGACAAACTTCGGCCCGCCGGGTACGGGAAACTGTGACGCGCCCGGCGTGGCGGTGAAGACGCGCAGGTCTTCGCTGAGCCAAGGCACCGTGAGCTTTGTCGGGTCCGACGGGTCCGCAATGACGTTCGTGAAGTACGGGTCCGCGCCGGCCAGGAAAAAGAACTCGGTCGACGCCGAGAGCGACTTGCCGAGTACGGTGATCGACGACGTAACCGCCGCCGGCGTCTCGCCGCTCGATGGGAAGGTGCCGAGCGGTTTTGCGAACTTGACGTCATAGGCGAAGACGATCTGTTGCGGGACCTTGGGATTGCTGCTCTGGAAGTAAATGTTCGGAAGCTGGGTCGAACGCGCTGCGGTGGTGCCGCCGAATGCGATCGATGGGGCTGACGGCAGCGTTGCACCGACGATGTTACGGCTGAAACCGTCCAGCGCCATGTAGAGCCCGTCGGGGTAGGCTCCTCCGTGATTGATGATGTCGAGGATCTCGTCTTGTCCCCACGTGTTCTTCGAGCCGACGAAACTCAGTACCCCAAGGGGCCACGGATCGTCGGTGTTCGGCCCGGGAATGGAGGCGGCCTGATCCGGCGGAAACGCTGCGGCTAATACGCTTGCGAAGTACGGAAATGGATCGGACGCGTCGCCGGTTAGGTTTTGATAGACTCCGCGCAGGCACGCTCCGTCGATCGGGTTGCCGCTCGAGTCGAGACCTGGTGCGGCGGCAATGATGCTTGGGATCGAGAATCCGAGCTGATGGAAGAGGTAGTAGATAAAAAGCAACGAGCATCCGGTACCCGGGCCGTTGCCGGGAAACGGCAAGGTGGAGTTGACGTAGTCCTTGCGCGCTCCGTAATGCGTCGTTCCGTCGAACTCGGTGGAAGCAGGGTTTCCGGAAGGGAGCGAGCTGTCGAGCCAGCTTACCGGACTGCCGGTATTGAAGAGCCCGCTCAGCCCGTGGGAGAGCTGGAACTGCACCGTTAAGAAGAGCGACAGGCCCTCGCCACAGCTCTCCTCGTCGCCGACGCCGCTGGAAAAACCCCAGCCCTTGTGCTGAGCCAACATCAACATCTCGGAGACCTCAGCCACGATAAGCGGGCGAATGGAGTTTGCGTCGCCGCTGCCGGGCTTGAGCGTGAGCGGCGGACCCCAACTCGCGCCGCCGCCGACGGCAGTGACGTGGGTCGGGATCGGCAGCGTCATCGCCTTCGTGATGTCCACGCCGGCGAACTGCGCCTGCAGCCAAGCGAAGTCGGATTCGCAGACGCCGATCACCGAGTTGGTGCGCGCGGGTTCGATGCCGCCGGGGCCGCCGAGGTTCTCGTCGTAAAAGAATGCGTAGTGTGTTGTGACTCCGCCATTTGTGAGACCGGTCGTCACGCCCCAGACCGCATAGAGCGTCAGATCCGTCGTCTGATTTGGAAAATTGAACTTCGAGTCGGCCGGCGACCCGTGGTTCGTCCCGCTGCCGTCCGGCGCCGTGTTCCAATAGAGAAACACGGCGCCGCTCCGCGAGAGATTGCCGGTGACGATGTTCTCGGGGTTGTTATTGGAATCGTTTTGCTCGTGTGGAGCAGTGGTTGAATCGTTACCGGCAACGTTGACGTTGTTGCCCGCAGCGTAGGTGTTAGAATCGACGGGGACCTGACCGCCGTCCGAACCGTTTCCGTTATAGATGACGTGCGCCACGTCAGCCTCCTCTGGCTAAGCCTACAAAAAAGTTGGTATACTGCCGAATTCTTGTTGACCGCTGACTGACGTCAGGGTCCCGTACTGGCAGCCTACTCTGCGTGCAGGGTGCGTTCAAGGTCCTTTTGACCTAAACGCGCTAGCGCCGAATGCCTGAAGAAACCGTTAACGGAAGCGCACCGAAGCGTCGCTTCAGATGACTTTCTTGAAAAAGAATCTCTTATGGCCGGGCGGGCAGTCGCCTAACTCACCAAAGATTTCGTATCCGTGCTTCAAATAAAAACGCTTCGCTTGAAAGTCGAACGTGTCGAGGTGAGCCAATGCGCAGCCCATCCGTCTCGCTTCGTTTTCCACCGCCTCCAAAAGCTTGGAACCCAACCCCTTTCCTCGATACTCTTCGTTCACCCACAATACATCGATGCATAAGACTCGCCAGCAGTACACGGTCGCCGTAATTCCGCCCAGCACATCTCCGCGATCGTTCTTAAAGCCGTAAGCAATAGGCGTGAAAGGCGCCGGCTGCGTAAATGGAACCCGCGACGAGTTGAACTCAACGATTCTTTCGCTAAGGCATTGAGCGTCCGTTGGGGAGAGCAGATCAAAAGTGCATCCTGCATTACTGCTGAATTCCGGGGTCATTCGTGCTCCCTTCAAGGGTTCGCTTTCGTTTGCCCTGCGTCTGCCCCGCCCATCCGCCCCGAGGACCGCACAGCATCTCTGAAAACGAGCTGAAAATGCTGCCGCAACGCCGCGCGAAGCCTGCCGAGGTTCACTCAAGCTAAACCAAAGGAATACCGGGCGCCGTGGCCTTCACGCAGGTGCGCTGAGCGGCTTCGTAGCCACGGCAACGCTGACGGGATGCGGAGAATCGCAGCCACGGATCGGTGCGCCGGGAACGACGTTGCTTTGGCTCTCAGCCCGACCCTAACGGTAACGGCGCTGCAGCGGTCAGCCGATAGCGACCGATTTAGTGGATAGCAATGCCGACCGGATCGGTGAGGCCGTTTGAAAGTGTTGGAGTAGTCTGCTCTCCATTGGCCGTATAGCTAGTCACCGAAAAAGGACCGCCGAGGTAGGTACCAAAGTTCACGACAAAGATCTTTCCATTCGGGTCTACGGCTATACTGACAGGATCGTCCAGCCCGGCGGTAATCGTCGGAGTGGTCTGCTTTCCATTGGGGGTATAGGTCCTCACACTGCCCCCCGCGACGTAGATCTTGCCGTTCTTGTCTACGGCAACGGCAACGGCAGAGCCTGGGATCGTAGGTTTCGTCGGCTTTCCGTCGGGCGTGTAGGTGCCGATGCCGCCCTGAGTCGCGACGTAGATTTTACCGTTCTTGTCGACCGCGACCGCCCGGGCAGCAACCGGGATCGTAGGATTCGTCGGCTTTCCGTCGGGCGTGTAGGTGGTCACGCCGTCTTCGCTTGCGATGTAGATCTTCCCGTTCGCATCAACCGCAACACCGGTGGGTCTGAACAGGTTGTTTAAGCTGGGCGAAGTCGGTCTTCCATGTGGTGTGAATGTACTCAGAAATCCTTGCCCGTTAGGCGCCGAGATCGTGACGTAAATCTTTCCACGCTTGTCGACCGTCACTCCGGATGCAAGCCTTGTATTGAACGTTCTACCTATCCGCTCTCCTTCTGGGTTAAACGTTCTAAATTTGGTAAAGAGGCTCACGACGTAGATTTTGTATGTATCGCCGGCGTTATTACGTCCGGGCTCCAGCGCCGCACCCGAAACTCCGAAGGTACTCGAAGTCGGTGCAACGTTGTACCCGCAGCCCACGAGTATTACAACCACCGCCACAACAAGAGCGAGGCGCATCAAGGGCGATAAATCCTTCACGTGTTTCTACCTTTTCAAAACGGCCCTGTATGCAAGGTAGCACGGTTCAGCATGCCGCCGTTAGGTCGGAAAGCAGTATGCGCAGCGGGGACCTGACCTATTTGCCCGGGACCTTCGGCCCGGTTTTAGGCACAAGACGGCTCGCGACGCGAAGCCGTCCAAAGCCAAGGGTTCGCGCATCCCATAATCGTACGGCGGGCCCCCCGACAGAGATTCTGAAGCGGAACGATTCTTGCGGCACCAAGCTTCCTCAAGGATTCGAGGGAGAAGTGGGCTCACCGGCTACGGACTTCGCACCGGCGACGCGCGCGCCGTACGGCGTACCCAAGCCCAGAACCGGATCCCAAAGGGCGGCCGTCGTCGGATAGCCGTTATTGCCTTTGAGGCCTTTGCGGAAATAGTAGCCCTTACGCTTGTTGGCAGCCGTGTAAAGCTCTGCGTTCACTGGGCCGAGCTTGCCCTTCACGAGTTCCGCGGTCAGCGCGAGCAGGCCGACGAAATCCGGGGACGCCGCCGAGGTGCCGATCGATTCCGTCCATTGGCCCTCGACATATTCGGTATCGCTGCTGTCGTCCAGGTTGCACTTCTGCGCCTCGCAGCTGTGGCCGCCCGAGCTGAACCCTTCTCCGCCCATGTGAACCGAGACATCGGGAAGCCCGCGCGCCGGCTTTGCGACGGCCGCTTTCTGATACGCAGGCCGCGGGTAGATCACGCTGTAGCCGCCGCCCGACCCCCAATAGTCGCCGCCGTTATTCGGCTTGATGTCGGCATAGGCGTCTTCGTGCTGGTACTTCGAGTTCGGGCTGCCCTTGGCGTACGACGTCGTGAGATTCGTGCCGCCCACCGCGAGCACGTAAGGGCTGACGGCCGGCCAGACCACGCCTTTTTTATTATTCGAGCCGCATTGCATCGCCGCGTGATCGCCGCTGGCCGCCACCCACGTGATGCCTTCGCTCAGGCCTTGCTTAAAGATCGCGTCGTATGCTTTAAGCTCTTTCAGGCCGTTGACGGTTTTAAATGCCAGCTCGCAGCCGCCGAAGGACGAGTTGACGACGACGATGCTCTTGTCTTTGACGACCGCGGAATAGGCGTCGTAGATATCGGAATCGCTGAGGCTGGGAGTGTCGAAGATAACGATATTTGCTCTGGGAGCCATACCGCCAGATTGCTGAACGTCGAGCGTAGCTTCGCCGGTACCGTCCCCGCCATATTTACCTCCGCCGTCGATTTTCACATCTTTCAAGCTTGGGGCGACCTTCGAATCCTCGGCACGAAAATATTCTTCGATATCCGATTGGCTGACCGGCGAGTCGATCACGATACCGATAGTGACTCCGGCACCGGTCGCATCCAGATAGCTAGGGTATTGGTACGCCTGTTTCAAGTCGGTCCCGAAATAGGGCCCGTACGGACCCTCGATGTTATCGGGGCGAAGGCCGCCGTTTGGGCGAGCGAGCTTCGAAAACACACGCATCGGGGGGATACCGTTTAGGCCGACGATCGTCGCTTCGCTGCTCTCGAGCAGCGGCGAGAGCGTCAGCCGCGTTCGCGGAGCGAGTGCTTCCGACGAACCGCTGCCGACCATTTGTAACGGCGTGCGGAAATAACGTTCGGCTTGCGTCTGCGTACCGGCAGCCGTTACCGCCTGGTCGCCAACCGAAACCGTGAACCCGGCTCCGGCCAGCTCGCGTGCCACCGCCGCAAGCACCTCGGGCTTGGGCGCAAAACTGCGCAAGAAATCGCGGCGCGAAATGAACTTGCGAAACGTCGGCGAGGACGGATCTTGCAAGCCCTCCAGCAGTTGCGTAAGCTTCTGCTGATCGCGCAGCGGCAGGGCGACCGAAAAACGTAGGCCCCCTTGTCGACCGGCGGCCGCGCCGGCAGACCCTACGGGAACCTGAAAGGCCGTTGCGCCGCCGGCGCCCGGCGGTAGTGCCGTGCTGCGCGAGCAGGCCGTAAGCATCGCGGCCGCAATTGCCGCGGCGCACCTGGTTTGCAAACTCATAGTCGCTCCTTTGTAAAGGCGGTTCAACGAGATGCTACCATCGGGGCGGCGCGGGCAGCATGGGGGAGCAACCCTACCTTTTCCGAAAAGCTTTCCATACTGGTGACCCGATCCGCGAATAATTGGGGACTAGGCGGCCGGAGCAACGGTGAGGGTCGGCCCCTCAGAATGAAGCGCGCGGTTCAGAGTGGAGACGGTAACGTGCGGCTCTGCGCGGCGAGATAGATGACGTCGGCAAGATGGAGTGCTTCGCGGTCGGTGCACTGACGTATCTGCTCGCGGCAAGAGAATCCATTGCTGATAATTAAGTCGTCGGATGCCGTTTTACGGACGCTCGGTAAGAGCACTAGCTCACCGGCCTTCACCGAGACCTCGTAGTGTTCGCCTGCCTCAAAGCCGAAGGCACCGGCCATTCCGCAGCAGCCGGCGTCGAGCCACTCCGCCTTAACGCCCATCGCCTTGAGGACGGCCGTATCGCCCGCAGTGCTGAGGACTGCCTTTTGATGGCAGTGCGCATGCACGGTTGCCTTTGCGGCCAGCTTTGGCGCTTGCCACGACTCGTCGGCTGCTAAAAACTCCCCGAGTAGGGTCACCGCTTCGCTCAGGCGCCGGGCGCCGGCATCCTGCGGAAAGAGGTTGAGCAGTTCGTCTTTGAAGACGCTTACGCATGAGGGCTCAAGGCCAACGATGGGCGTGCCGCGTTCGAGTTCCGGGCGGAGCTCGTCGATGACGCGCCGCAGAAAGAGTTTCGCGCGATCGAGCATTCCATAATCGTAGAGCGGCCGCCCGCAACAAAGATTCTGCAGCGGAACGACGACCTCGTAGCCCGCATCCTCCAACACCTCGAAGGCGTGTTGCGCCGTTGGCGCGTGAAAGTAGTTGTTGAAGGTATCGACCCAGAGAATGACGCGCTTGCCGCCGGTGACCGTGACCGGATTCGAGCGGTTCTTTCGGTGCCAAGCTTTGAACGAGGGTTCGGAAAACCTCGGAATCCGTCGCTGCGACGCCATGCGCACCGCGCCTTTGGCGAGGTTCGATAGCACCGGAGCTTGCGTGACGAAGTTCGCGAGCCGCGCGACGCGCGAGCCCAGGCGCGCCCACCACGGAATCAGACCGAACGCATAGGCCCAGACCGGGCGCAGACGCCCCTCGTAGTAGTGGGCGAGGAACTCGGCTTTGTAGGTCGCCATGTCGACGTTGACGGGACAATCGTGTTTGCAGCCCTTGCACGCGAGGCAGAGGTCGAGCGCCGATTTGACCTCTTCCGACCGCCAGCCGCCGGTCAATGGTGAGCCGCGCAGCATCTCGAAGAGCAGGCGCGCGCGGCCGCGGGTTGCGTGGCGCTCCTCGCGGGTAACGCGATACGACGGGCACATCGTACCGCTCTCATGGCTGCGGCATTTTCCAACGCCGACGCAGCGGTTTGCGGCGTAGGCGAACGACCCGCCATCGTTGCGCGCGAAACTGAAGTACGTTGGCGGATCGAGCAGATTGTACGGCGGCCCCTCGCGGAGGTCGACGTCGACCGGGTAGGCGTCGACGACCTTGCCGGGATTCATCCGATTTTGCGGATCCCAAACATGCTTAAAGGCGCGAAACGCTTCGACGACACGTTCACCGTACATGATCGGCAGCAGTGCAGCCCGCGCCTGGCCGTCGCCGTGTTCGCCCGAGAGCGAACCGCCGTAGCGGCGAATCAGTTGCGCCGCTTCCAGCAAAAAGGCTTTCCAAGCCTCGACTCCCGCTTCCGTATGCAGGTCGAAAGTCGTGTTGACGTGGATGCAGCCTTGCCCGAAGTGGCCGTAGAGCGAGCCGACGTAGCCGTACTTCTCAAAGAGCGCACGTAAGTCGCGCAGATAACGCCCAACGGCCTCCGGCGGCACGGCCGAGTCTTCCCAGCCCGGATAGAGATCCGGTAAGCCGGGCACCTTTGACGTCGCGGGGAGCGCTGCGTCGCGGAACTCCCAGAGGACCTTTTGATCGTGCGCACCGGTGATAATTTTGCTGTCGATCGCGCCGGCAGAACGCAGGTCGGCTTCGCAGACGCTGGCGGCTGCGAGCGCTCCCTCCATATCGCCGATGCGGCCGAACTCGCAGATGAGCCAGCCTTTCGCTTCGGCGATGCCCGGGAGAAGACGGTCGTCGCCGACGTCGAGCCGCTTGCGCTTGATGAACTCGAGCAGCAGATCGTCGAAGCCTTCGAGCGCAATGGGTCCGTGCGCGTTGACCCGCGCGACGGCGTCGCCGGCTTCGCACACGTCTGCGAACGCCAGGACGAGCAGGCAGCGCTTGTCGGGATTCACGATCAACTTGACTTTCGCCGAAAGGACGATCGCGCAGGTGCACTCGGTTCCGACCAGAGAGCGTGCGACGTTGAAGTGGTTTTCGGGGAGGAGCTCGTTGAGCGAATATCCCGAAACCCGGCGCGGAATATTCGGAAATCGCTCGCGGATGTCGGCTGCATAGCGATCGGCCAGCTCGCGCAGGCCACGATAGATCTGGCCGGTGCGGTCGTCGCGCGCGCAGAGACGTTCGAGCTCGTCAGGCGGTGTCTCGCCGACGGTTAAGCGGAGGCCGTCGTAGGTGAGGATGTCGAGCTCGTAGACGTTATCTTCAACCTTGCCGGCCATCTGCGCGTGCATGCCGCAGGAATTGTTGCCGATCATGCCGCCCAGCGTATTTTGCGCGTGCGTCGCCGGATCGGGGCCGAACGTGAGGCCGTGCTGCAGGGCAGCAGCGCGCAGGTCGTCGAGGACGATGCCGGGCTCGACGCGAGCCCACCTCTCCTTGGGGTTGATTTCGATGACGCGGTTCAGGTACTTCGAGAAATCGAGGACGACGGCGACGTTGCAGCACTGGCCCGCGAGTGAGGTTCCCCCACCTCGAGCCAGGATCGGCGCTCCGAACTGGCGAGCGACTTCGAAAGCAGCAGCGACGTCGCCGGCCGTTTTCGGGATGACGACACCGATTGGAACCTGGCGATAATTCGAGGCGTCGGTTGCGTAGAGGGCGCGCGAGCCGTCGTCGAAGCGAACCTCGCCGGAGATGCGGGCGCGAAGCGCTCGCTCAAGCCCTCGTGCATCGCCACCCCACCTTCGCGCCTCATCGCTCACGCCGATTGCGTTATACCGCCCGTTGGGGAATTCCCCGATCGTCCTTCGACTTCGGCGCTTCGCGCCCACGCTCAGGGTGCCGCAGTTGTTCCGGAGAATCTCCGCGGGGTGCAAGATACGATCGTTATTGCTCCCGATAAGTTTAAGGGAAGCTTGAGCGCAACTGAAGCGGCGCGCGCGATCGAGCGCGGTGTTTCGAAGGCGCGGCCGCAGGCGCGCTGCGAGCTCTGCCCGATGGCCGACGGCGGCGAGGGAACCGTCGACGTCTTCTTGGAGCGCGGCGCAATGCGAAAGGTGGCGCGGGTGCGCGGCCCGCGCGGTGCGCTTGTCGACGCCGCGTACGCGCGCACCGGCGAAACGGCAATCCTCGAGATGTCGAGCGCCTCCGGGCTCGGGTTGCTCGATCGTTCACAGTACGACCCAACGAAAGCCACCACGTTTGGAACCGGCGAGCTGATCCGCGCCGCGTTGGACGGCGGCGCCGACCGGATCGTGATGGGAATCGGCGGAAGTGCCACCAACGACGCCGGCACCGGAATGCTGCGGGCGCTGGGCGTTCGTTTTCTCGAGGCCTCCGGCGCAGAGATCGACGACGCCATTCTCGAGTTCGCGCGCCTCGAGTCGATCGAGCTCGCCGGGCTCGACCCGCGAATCGGAAAGACTACGATCGAGGTCGCCGTCGACGTCGATAACCCGCTGTACGGGCCGGATGGCGCCACGTATACCTTTGCCGGGCAGAAGGGCGCGACGCCCGCACAGATCGAGGAACTCGAAGAGGTGCTGCGGCACATTGCCTGCGTTAGCGCGCGCACGCTCGGCCGCGATGAGAGCAATGCCCCGGGCGCGGGTGCGGCCGGCGGCCTCGGCTTTGGGCTCGTGGCGTATCTGGGTGCGAAGCTGCTGCCGGGCGTTCGCCTCATCGCCCGTGAGTGCGGACTCGGTGAGCTGCTGAAAGGCGCGGCGCTGTGTTTGACGGGCGAGGGGAAAATCGACCTTCAGACACTGCACGGCAAAACGGTCTACGGCGTGGCGCAGATCGCCCGCGAGCATAGCGTTCCGACGATTGCGTTCGGTGGGACGGTGGATAAGGACGCCAAGCAACGCCTTGCACAACTCGGCATCGAGGTCGTCGGGATTTCGCCGGCCGGTATGCCGCTCGAGGAGTCGATACGATCGGCCGCGAGGTTATTGGAAGCCGCCGCGCAGGCAACCGTTTCGACCGCTAGCGGTGCGGGTATGCCAACGTAATGCAGATCGACACGACACTTCTACCCGTACGCGGCGACGACGCAGTCGAAATCCTTCGCAACGATCATCAGGTGATCAAGAGCCTGCTGACGGAGCTGACGGGGGAGGGGCCCCAAGAGCGCAAACGCGTATTCGAACAGCTGGTTGGAGTTCTCACGATCCACAACGCGACCGAAGAGAACTTAGTCTATCCGGCGATCAACAAAATTGCCGACAGCAAACAAGAATCGCAGCACCTCTACCACGAAACCGCCGACGCGGACGTCCTCGCGTTTGAGCTCGACGCCCTGCTCAAAGCCGGCGACGTCTCGCAGTTCGGCGTGAAAGCTCAGAAGTTCCAAGAGGCGGTGCTTGCTCACATCGACGAGGAAGAGAACAAAGCGTTTCCGCGGCTGCTGGAGATCGGTGATCCCCGGAAGGTCGAAGAGCTCGCAGAGGCCGTGCGTACCTTCCGCAAGTCGCTTCACTTCGAAACGGCCGTCTGACCCTGACGGCGAGCCGCTTTGAGCGAGCGTTTTAGCGTCTGATCGAGCGGCTCGCCCTTCTTCTCCCATCCTTCGACGAACCGCAGAGAGAAGCGCTCCTCAGACGAGAGACCGTCTGCGGAGCGTTTCTCTTTCGCGATGCGCTTTCGCCCCGGCAGCTTTCGCTGCGCCGTGTAGATTTCAAGGACGGCCGGATGAACGTAGGCCTTTCGGCAGACCGCCGGGGTATTGCCGAGGCGCGCGGCGACACGCTCTAAAGCGGCGGCGATGTTCGTTTTTGCATCGACGAGCTGCGCGGCCGGCTCGGCGAGCGCGCCGATGCACTCGACGGTCCCGATCCACGTACGAAAATCTTTTGCCGAGAAATCGTCGCCGGCGATCTCGCGCAGGTAGGCATTGACGTCGTCCGAGCTGACGGTCGCGACCGAGCCGTCTTCCTCGACATAGCTGAAGAGCTCCTCACCGGGAAGATCGCGGCACCGCTTGATAATGCGCGCGAGCCGCGCGTCGTCGAGCAGGATGCGCTGCTCCTTCCCCGTCTTGCCGCGAAAATGCAGACGCACTTGCGAACCGGCAACGCGCACGTGGCGCGTGCGCAGCGTCGTCAGGCCAAATGAGTCGTTCGTCTGGGCGTACTCCTCGTTACCGACGCGCAGCCCGGTGGCGTCGAGGAGCGAGACGACGGCAGCGAGCACTTTTCGCCGCGTGAGGCCGGGGCTTGAGAGATCGACGGCGACCGCCTTGCGAATCGCCGGCAACGCGTGGCCGAAGGCGACGAGACGGCGGTACTTCGCTTCATCGCGCACTTCGCGAAAGCGCTTGTGATAGCGGTATTGTTTGCGTCCGCGCGCGTCGCGTCCGGTCGCCTAGAGGTGGCCGTTGGCGATTGGCGAGATCCAAACGTCGCCATACGCGGGGGGCACGGCCAGTGATTTGATTCGCTGCAGCTCGGTTTCGTCGCTCACCGGCTTTCCGTCGGGAAGGAAGTAGGCGAAGTGCTTCCCGCGCTTACGCCGCGTGATTCCGGGTTTTCGGTCGTCGATATATCGCAGCCCGGCTTCACGCGCGGCCAGCGCAGGATCGAGGGATTCGGCGAGCACCTACTTACTATACCCAGATCGGGTGGTCAATGGCGGCGCTCCCGCTGCTCGGGTGGTCCGCCGGCCCTTTGCGCGCGTTAGTTATCGGGATCGTCGAAATTCGCGTAATAGTGCGAACCATCGCAGAACGGTTTGTTCTTCGAATGGCCGCACCGGCAGAGAGCGTAGTGCTCGAGTGACGCGCCTTGATTGCGCGGCTCGCCTTCGAGCTCGATGCCGCCGCGAACCCAGTAGCTCTGATTGTGCGACACGAAGATCTCGGCTTCGCGCGGCTCGCCTTCATAGCGAACGCCTTCCTTGATGAAGCCGAGCGCGCCCGAAGGACACTGCTTCACGATCGCCTCGATCTGCTCGGCCGGCGCACCCTCGGGCGTCACGAACGGCTCGCCTTTGACGTGGAAGACCGCGGGCAGATGTTCCGTGCAGTTGCCGAAGTGCGAGCAGGTGCCGCGATTGTCGAGCACCGTGAGTTCTTTGGTTTCATACGTATCGAGATGGTCGGGCGTTCGATCCGGCTTTTTGTTGCTGCAGAAGTTGATCCGGGCGTGCGTGCCGTCGCAGTACGGCTTGATCGCCGAGCCGCCGCAGCGGCAGAGCGCGAGAATCGGCCGCACGTCCAAGCTCTCGCCTTTGGAATTGGTGAGCTTGCGAAGGTTGCGGACGATGTACGGACCGTCAAGCTCCGGGCGGATGCTCGTGCGGTTGGCGCGGCCGTCGCAATCCTCGCGCACGGCCTGGGCGAATTCCGGTGGAATGAAGGGCGTGAGGTGTTCGGCGACCGATTCGAGGGCGGCCGCGGCCTCTTGCACTTGCTGCGGCATCGTCGCCTCTGTGGCGAGATTCGTCAGGCGTGTCGAGAGATCGTAGAGACGCTCGAGGAAAAAGATCCAGGCGGCTTTGCGGTGCGATAGCAAGCGCACGTTCTGAGTGATGCCGAAGGGCGGCCCCGCGGTCATGCCCGGATACTCAGGGCCGGCCGGCATCCGTGCGAGTGCCTCGCCGAGCGGACGCAGGCCGGAGGCCATCATTCGCAGCGTACCGCGCGAAAGGAGGCGTAACTGTTCTTCGGTTTCGCCGCCGTGCGCGAAGAAGCGCGCCAGCATCATCAGCATCAATTCGTAGACGCTGTTGAAGATTTCGGCGAGCTCGCGTGACGAGGCATCCGTGATGCGGTGCAAGCCGTCATTGGGGCCGGCGATGCGGGTGATGGGATTGACGAGCATCTTGCGGAAGGGCTCGAAGACGCGGTTCTCCGCCTTCGCGCGCTGCGCGAGCTGCTCGTACTCCTCGTGGATCGAATGGAATACGTAGAAATGCGCGTCGGGATGGTGGCGCGGCGGTGCTTCGCCCTGTTCGATGATCCGCTCGACGGCACGATGCGCGGAGGCGCGGTCGTGCACGCGGATCAGCTTGCGTGGGAGATCGAGATAATCCGGGCGCGCCTGATCGGCAGGATCGCCGATGAAGAGCCGCTCGGGGCTGATCGTATCGAACGCCGTTTCGATCTTCTTATAGAATTCGCCGATCGTGCGGAAGTCGACGTCGAACGGCTCGATCGCGTTCTGCTGGCGAACGATTTCGTCGTGATCGATCTGTGCCGTCGTGCGGCGGCGGATGTCGTCGCAGAGCGGACGGAGATGCACCGGAATCGCCTCGTCGGCCGGCATCTCGTAGCACATGAAGCGCTCGATCAGCTCGTGGGAAAGGGGTTCGAGCGTAATTTCGATTCCGAACGGAAACGCGGTCGGCGCAAGGGGAAAGTTCGCGCGTCCGAAATGGGGCGCGCCGCCGGCCGCCGTCAGAAGGTTAGAAACCTGCGCAAGGTGGAGCATCTCCTCGACCGCGACGTGCGCGATCTTCTGCTTCCAGCCGCGAATCGCCAACAGCTCCTCGTAGGTAATGCCGCCTTCGTCCGGACGCATCTTAATGGAATATCCGGCATACAAGTAGGAGCATGCCAGGTCGTGCTCCAGCTCCGACGCGCGCGTCAGCAAGTAGAGCAGCTCTTCACGGGTTTCGACGGGCGCGATGTGATTTTCGGCAGCGACGCTCATGCCGCCTTAACCGGGGCCGTGCGTGGGTGGGTTGCAGAGCCTCCACTCACGGCGACAGGCGCGAGGTCACTTAGGGCGGCGGTGGCGTTCTCGATTGAAGTGAGGGCCCGGGCCTCGCCTTTCTTCACCGTTTCGGTATTACCGCCGGCAAAGGCGATTTCGGGAAAACTCGTCAGCATCCGGTCCGGCGTGTGGCAGGACGAGTTTTGGATTAACCCGTCGGGAACGAAGAACCGGTGCGACGATGCGTCGCAGCCGCAAAAACACCTGCCCGGAAAGCAGAAATAGCGGCCGCATGGCGTACCATGCGAGTATGCTCGACGTAAAACGCGGCTCGCGAATCGGCGCCATCGTGGCGGTGCTCTGTTTTGGAGCACTCGACATCACGCTGCAAGGCCGCTACCGGCTGGCGCCGCGTGGCGCCGTTACCGCGATCGGCGCACTGTTGATCGTCTTATTGATCGCAACGTATTACGTAAAGAACCAGCGTCGCAGGCGACTCGAGTGGAACGCAATGACGCTCTGCATCGTCGCCGCGATGGTTTTAAACGCGGCCAATCTCGCCGACGTCGTGCAAGACGTTCTCTTCGATTCCGGCAGCGTCGAACCGACCTCGTTGATCCTCACCTCGCTGGCCATCTGGTCGGCCAACGTACTGGTCTTTTCGCTGCTTTACTGGGCGCTCGACCGCGGCGGCCCCGATGCCCGCGCGAGCGGTTCGGACGAGCCGGCCGATTTCGATTTCCCGGCCTACGCCTCGGCGCGCGCTCCCGCCGGCTGGAAACCGGTATTTATGGACTATTTATTCCTCGGATTCACCACGGCGACAGCCTTTAGTCCTACAGAAGCAATGCCCTTAACGTCGCGAGTCAAGGGTCTAATGGTAGTTCAAAGTTCGGTCTCGTTGGTTACAATTATTATCGTCGCGGCGCGCGCGATCGGGATCATTCCAAGCACCTAACCCGGACGGAACAGCCAGGCTCTCGATTTCGTTAACGGATTGGGGCGGTTTCCAACCCGCCACAACCGGAGGCCGCCCCAATAGCTTCTTCTTTGGAAAGAGAGTCATTTAGCTATGCGTTCACTACCCTGCGCGATCGGCACGATCGCCACAGCCGCCCTCTTAGCAGCGTGTTCGGGAGGCCCCTCCTCGACGACTCCGGCGGCCGATACGGGCGTCAGCTCTGCAATCACCCACGACGCGCAGGGGCATCTTCGAGCGCACTGGTCGCGGCGGGCCACGCTCATCCCCGATTCGATGCGCCCCAATCACGAGATGCCGCTGCACGGCGTTCCGCTGAGCAAAAAGGGTGGCGGTGGCGGCGGGGCCGGCGCCGGCGGCTTTTACGTCGGTCAGCTTCTGACGAGCGAGCTGCTCGAGTACGCAAATAAGAACACCGGGAATGCTCCGCCGGCCTGCACGATCGGCGGCGTGAGTCTGCCGCAAGGCATCTCCTCGGACGATCAAGGCGACATCATCGAGCCCGACGGCGGGACCGCAACGGTTCAAATATTCAAAGGCCGCGGCGAATGCGGACCCTCGCTGGGAACGATCAACGACACTTACGGCGAGCCGGTCGACGCCTCAGCCGCAAACGCGGTCAGCGGTAGGATCGCCGTCGCTAACGTCTTCGACTTCTTTGGTGCCGGCAGCATCTCGGTCTGCACGCTCTCCGGCGGCTGCAGCGCAAACCTCAGCAATCCGAACATGTTCGCCGTCTCGAGCGTGGTGATGAAGAAAGGCAGCGGCGATTGCTGGGCCTCAGCCATCGACGGGAGCGGCAATCCGACGTTGACGTGGTTTGCGGGCTGCACGGGCTCCGGGCAGACGGCAACCGGCTATCAGAACGGCTCCTTCGGTGGACTCGACATCGACAACAAGGGCAACATCGTTTCGCTCGACAGCATCTTTGGCACGGCAACGGTCTACTCGGGATGCAATCCGGCGTGTACCGTCGTCAGCGGCCCGTACACGCTGCAGGGGAACGCGGTCTTCGGCCACCTCAACAAGCAGTCGATGACCTTCGCCGCAGCAGACGTGATCAACGGACAGATCGACGTCTACAAATACCACCAGGGCACGTTTAGCTATTGGTACAGCTTTAACAACGGCCTCTCCGCCTTCAATGGAGTGGAAGGCGTCACGTACAGCCCGCGCTCCAGACAGTAGTGTTGTGAGTTATAAGTTCGTTGCAATAACACGAGACTTTTGGTATACTGGATAAGTGAGGAAATCCAGGCAAACCGTTCGTGGCCGACCCAAGCGAGACCTCAATCTTACGCGCGACGAGCGAGAACAACTGGAGCGTTTCGCGCGTCGTCCCAAGAGCG
>DASXFZ010000007.1 GCA_036489315.1 Candidatus Cybelea sp. | reverse complement strand
GGATGCCCCGCCGATGCGTACTGCAGCGTACCGTTGCTGGAATCGAGTACGACGGCTAGTGCGGTAATCAGGGGGGAGTTGGCGTTGGTGAGTTCGACGTTGGCATGCCGCAAGAGCGAGGCTGGATCGAGATTGACGATGCCCGAAAAAATCAGCGCGTGACGCGCCTTGCTCATCGCCACCGCCGCGTCGATCCCGTGCCCGGCGACGTCGCCGATGATCAGCAGCGCGCGGTCGCCGGGAAGTTTGATCACGTCGTACCAATCGCCGCCGACGCGCTCTTCGTCTTCGGCCGGCAGATACACGGCACTGAAGCTCAAGTTCGCAATCGCCGGAACCGGACGCTGCACGAAGGCCTGCTGCAGCGTGTCGGTCACGCGTCGCTCCGCATCGTAGGCGGCCTGCAGCGCGGCCGATTGAAGCTGCGCGGCTTCGGCCTCGCGCCGGTTCCGTTCGGCACGCTCGGCCAGCCGGTACTGCTGCACGGAGAAGGCGATCGCGACCGCCACCAGCGCGACGACGCCGAAAACGCCCAAGAACGCGATCCACGCAACCGCGGCGATGCTGCGCCGTTCGACTGCGGCTCGCCGTACCGCGAGGTCTCTGTCTATCCGCCGGACGTCGGCTCGAATGCCGTCGACGAGCCGTTTGCCGTCCAGTTGCAGCGCCGGACTCAGCGATTGGCGCTGAAGTACCGGTTGCGCCACGGCAACTTGCCAGCGGCGATTGCTCTTGGAGATATCGGCGAGCGCCGTCATCGCGTCGGGCGATCGAACGAACGTGAGATCCGATCCCAAACGCACGACCGACGCGGGGAAGGCGCGCGCGGCGTCGCGATACGGCTGCAACAGTGCTGGAACGAACGACACCGCATAGCCGCGGATCCCGGTTTCCTCGTCGAGCTGTTCTCTCAGAACGGAATCGACCTCAACCCGAACCCGGCGAACTTCTGTGGTCTCGGCGAACGAACTCGCGACGACCTGGTGGACCAAGAGCCCCGCGACTCCCAGCGAGATAATGACGACGGCCGCGAGGACCATCGTCACGATCAACGCGATATGACGTTGCCGGCTCATTGACCAGCGGCGTTTAGCCCTCTCGGCGCGCCATCCTCTCGTGCCCTACCCCTGCTGACCGCTACTCCGCCGATCGCTACCCCGCGGCGGCCGCGTTGACGGCTTTCTTTGCGAGTTTCGTCAGAATCTCGTCGGTCCGCACTTCCTGCTCCAGCGTTTCTTTGAGCAGATCCGGGGCCTCCGCCAACCCGATTTGTTTGGCCCACGCGATCAGCGTTCCGTAGCGAGAGATCTCGTAGTGCTCGACGGCCTGCGCGCCGGCGAGCAGGCCGGCATCCAGTGCCGGATTGCCTTTGAAATCGTGCATGACCTCGCTGCCTTCCTCGAGGATGCCGTCAATGGCGTCGCACGTCTTTCCGCGTGCGGGCTTGCCGATGATTTCGAAGACGCGTTCGATTCGCTCGACCTGCCCCTCGGTCTCGTCTCGATGGTGGAGGAAGGCTTCGCGCAGCTCGTCGGAGTTGACCGCCTTTGCCAGCTTGGGAAGCGTCCGTAGAATTTTCTTCTCTGCGTAAAACATGTCGCGCAGCGTCTCGTAAAATAAATCGTTGAGGGTTTTTATCATGGTTGCCAATATAGCCGTCCGCCGGGCGCATTAAACCTCGACGAAACGCTTGCTGCCTGCCGCCCGCCCTTGTTTTGCGGCGTGGCGCAAAGGGTAGAAAGCGCCTCGAAAGAGAGGATTCATGTACGACAGAGACGACGCATTCGAATCGGAAATTTACTACGACCGGGAGCCGGCAAGCGCCGCGGTCGACCGTTTGCACGGGCTGGGTTACGGTCGCGACGACATCAGCGTGATGATGGACGACAAGACGCGCGAGAAAGCGTTCTCCGCGGTCGTCAACGCCAAAGGCAGTGAAGGGATCGCAGCCGGCGCCACGATCGGCGGCGTGCTAGGCGCGATCGTCGCGGGGCTTACGGCAACGGGCAGCGTCGTCGCAATCGCCGGCACCGGTGGCCTCGCTACTCCCCTGGTCGTCGGTCCGTTGGCGGCCGCGCTTGCCGGATTGGGAGCCGGTGCGGCCGGCGGCGGGATCGTCGGCGGACTGATCGGCGTCGGCATCGGCGAAAAGCGCGCGCACGACTACGAGCGAGGCCTGCGCGAGGGCGGCATCGTCGTCGCCGTTCGTCCCAAGAGCAACGATCATCGCGGCGACGTTCGCCGCGCGCTCGATTCAGAACGGCGTCACGAGCGAGTCGACCAAGACGTCGACTACGCCGGCGAGACGCGGCGCCAGCCGCGTTAGCGGTAAGGAAGAGCTTCGCTACGCGAGATCGCGCAGGATTGCGTTGGCGGCGCGCTTGCCGGGGAAGCCGCTGACGCAGCCGCCGGGGTGCGCGCCCGAGCCGCACAAATAGAGGTTGGGCACCGGGGTGCGCGTTGCAAAACGCTCCTCGTAGATCTGGCCCGGCAACAGTTCTCCGTGGAAGATATGGCCACCGCGCAGGCCGAAGCGCGCTTCGAGATCGGGTGCCGTCAAGACTTGACGGTGCTCGACCGCGCCCGGAAGATTCGGCGCCACCTCACCCAACATCGCGATAATTTTATCGCCGGCGGCCTCGCGTTTGGCGTCGCTCCACCCGTCGGCGCGATCGTACGGATAATACTGTGCGAACACCGAAAGGATGTGCTTGCCCGGCGGCGCGAGCGATGGATCCGTCGGCGTCTGTAAGAAGCACTCCACCAGCGGCGCTTCGCTCTCCCCGCGCTCGCGCGCGTCGGTGTAGGCCTGCTGCAGATAATCGACCGTCGGCGCCAAGTGAATCGTCGCGCGGTGATGCGGCTGCGCGTTGGTTCCCGGCCGCGAGGTGAAGTTCGGAAGCTCGCCCAGCGCGAGGTTGACCTTCAGCGAACAGCCGACGCTCTGCCACTCTGTGACGCGCGCAACGAACGTCGGATCGAGCGCCCCCTCTTCGAGCAGATCCAGAAAGGTCGTGCGTGGATGGGCGTTCGAGGCGACTGCACGCGCGAGCACCGTCGCGCCGCCGGCAACGATGCCGTACGCCGCGCCGTCTTCATCGAGCAGTACGCGCTCGACGGCATCTCCGGTGAAGAACTCCGCACCGTGCGCGCGCGCCGCCGCTGCTAACGCGGCCGATACCGAACCCATGCCGCCGCGCACGAACGCCCACGCGCCCTGCACGCCCAGCAAACGCCCCGCCAGGTGATGGGCGAGCACGTAGCCGGTTCCCGCGTCGCGCGGGCCGCGGTACGTGCCGATCAAGCCGTCGTTGACGAGCTCCGCGGCGAGGACCGGCGTGGAAATAAACTGCTCGACCAGTTCGGCGGCAGAGCCGCGCAGATCGGCGCGCGTCTGCGCGTCGAAGCGTTCGAAGTTCGGATCCTCATCGGAGAACGAATCGAAGAGCGCGCGGCCCAAGCGATCGCTGCGTTCGACGTACTTGGCAAACCCGTCGACGTCGCGCGGATCGAACGCGGAGATCTCGCGCGCGTTGGCTTCGCGATCGGAGCCCAGCAGCAGCGAGCGTCCGTCGGGCAGCGGCGTAAACGCGTAAGGGTCCTTGCGGTAGTACGAGAGCCCGTGCGAACGCAGCTGCAGATGCTCGACCAGCCACGGGTCGAGCAGGCTGCACACGTAGGAAGCGCTCGAGAGGGTGTATCCGGGCCAGAGCTCGCGATCGCTGACGGCCGCCCCGCCAAGCACGGCGGCGCTTTCGAAAACGGCGACCGATCGTCCGGCCTTTGCCAGCAGCGCCGCACAGGCAAGCCCGTTATGTCCGCCGCCGATGATGACGGCGTCGTACGAGCGCTGCGGGGAT
>DASXFZ010000006.1 GCA_036489315.1 Candidatus Cybelea sp. | reverse complement strand
CTGTATCCGTTCCAGGCGGCGCCCCGTTCCAGGGGGCGCCGTTTCTCATGCCGTGCCGCCTCTAGCGGCAACAGCCTGCGCCTCCCCAACGAAGCGTTCAATTTCTGCCTCGGGGATGCGAATTAGACGGCCCACGCGGATGCTGCGCAGGCGACCCTCGCGGAGTAGCTCGTAAACAGTATTTCTGCCTAGGTTGAGGCGCTCGCGGGCCTGGCTTGGCGTCAGTAGCATTTGTTAATCCCTTCTGTCTTCCGGTTGCCTTATAGTGACCCAATCGGTATAATACGGTAATACAAGGGAACGTTCGAGCTTTTGGGGTGTATGATTATATAAATGACCCAACCATGAGGAAGGTCACCGAGCGTGATTACTTGCGGCGGGCCGAGCTGAGGCGCTGGCTAAGCGGCTATCGTAGCCGCCACGACCTTAGCGACTCAAAAATCGCGGTGGCCATGCTGCCAGCGGAGCGTAGAGCTAGCCTAGCTGGGCAGGCGCCGGTGGCGTGGGCCGCTCAGCGATCGCGAGTCAGAAAATGGCGCCTGGGCCAAGCCACGCTGCGGGCGGACTCGGCATTTGGGCTCGGCGAGGCCTTACGAGAGCTTGGCGTGGCGGGTATGTCGGGCTTTTATTGCACGTACCGACTCGGCTTTGCGAGCGACCTCTCGCGCGCGCTTGTAGCGTTAGGGAAATACGAGCATGCAAAACTCGGGCACATAGCGCTTTCATTGTACTCGGTCCTGCCGATCTTCGCCCACGATGTGGTCCGTATGCAGAAGGACTCGGAGTACGGGAAAACGTTGCTACACGCCGACCCTAAAACGGTGGCAAGAGTTAGAGAAGCCGCTTCGGCTCGCCTAAAGCAATGCCGAGCTTTGCTCGATTGCGCCGCCGCATCGGCAGGCCATGTGTCTCGCGCTGTCTGGGATCAACGAAACAGAATCACTGAGACATCGCTTTATTCAGGCGAGCTTGACTTCTTGGATCAACGCGAGGCCGCGCGTGGTAACCGTAACGTGCGTCTTGCCTTCCTTGATGAAGTCTCCTTTGCGTGGCGCCTGCTCCTCGATTGGGCAGTAAACACACTGCATTCGATCCCGGAACTGAACCCAAAGCTACGAAACGAATGGGAGTACGGGCTGATGACCCTTTCGCTCACCTTAACGAGTAGCAGCGCGTTCGATAAGGCTCAGGCTGGCCTCCTAAGCGTCATGAAACGATCACTTTGAAACTAACGGCTATTCGGGAACCTGAAGGGTAGCCCGAGATAAAGGGGACAAAATGAAGGGCTACATCGCACGCGGGCGCGTGGCAGGCACCTGGTATCTGCGAGTCGAGATTCCCCGCGACGCCAACGGAAGGCGTCGTCAACGCCGCGAGACGTACCGTGGGACGAAGCGCGAGGCCGAGGTGCGCCTGCGCGAGGTGCTGCGGCTGGCAGAAAGCGGTGGGATCGACGTAGCGCGGCTGACCTTCATCGAGCTTGCACTCGGCTCGGTCAAGTCAAACTCCGCTTGCGACGCCCAATGCGAACTCGACTTTCATGAGAAGCACCGCGAGGGCGGCTGGCTCAACGCGACCAAGACACGCGTTGGGCATCACACATGGCATCGGTATCGCCAGATTGTCAAGGAGTATCTCCTACCGGCGTTCGGCAACTTGAGGCTCGACAAGCTCAGACCAGCGCATATCGAGGCCGCACTCGCGGGCTGGAGTTCGACTGCGAGCATTGAGCGCACCCACAAGCCGTTGTCGCCGCGCAGCGTGAAGCACCTGCGAGACACGATGCGTACTATTTGTCGCTGGGGCGCGCGCATGGAGCTGATCCTTCGCGATCCGACGGCCGCCGTCGAGCCGCCTAAAGTGGAACAGAAGGAGATGCGTACGCTTGATGCCGCCAGCGTCGCCGCGCTGCTGAAGGCCGCGGAAGGCACACCGCTGCAGGCTGCGATTACGGTCCTTGTCGGCACGGGCGTGCGCCGGGGCGAGTTACTCGGTTTGCGTTGGGGCGATCTCGACCTTGAAGCGGGTCGTTTGAGGGTTCGCCGTAGCCTTGAAATGGTCGATGGAGCCCGCCGCGAGAAGCCGCCAAAGACCGCACGCAGCGCCAGGACGCTCTCGCTCGCCTCGTTCGTAGTAGAGGCGCTCCGGCGCCAAAAGCGCGAGCAGCTCGATCGACTGAAACTCTCTTGTGAGAGCGAGCTTGAAGCGCGGCGGCGCCACGAGAACGCCTACGTGTTCGATCGCGCGGACGGCTCGCTATGGAAGCCGGATTCATTTTCCTGGGCATTCGCGAATCTTGTGCGGCTTTCGAAGCTGCCGAAAGTTCGGCTTCACGACCTCCGGCATTCGCACGCAACCTTGGCGCTGTCCGCTGGAACGGACCTCAAGACTATTTCCACAGCGCTAGGCCATTCAACGATATCGGTCACTGCGAACATCTACATTCACGCGGTCGAAGCGATGCAGCGTACGCATGCCGACCGGATTGAAGCGATACTCGGCGACGCCGTTGCGAGCGTGATTGGCGAGAAGGCGGCGACGAGTACCGCAACGGCGGTGCCACAACGGTGCCACGTGCAGCCGCTCGCAATGAAAAAGGCCCGTAAATACAGGCCGGAAAGTTTAGCCCCAGCGGGATTCGAACCCGCGTTACCGCCGTGAGAGGGCGGCGTCCTAGGCCTCTAGACGATAGGGCCGCGCTCCGGGGCAGAGATTTGAACTCCGATAACGGACTTCAGAGGCCCGCGTCTTGCCGTTAGACGACCCCGGAACGATAGCGACGCTCTATACTACATGACCGCCCTGAGGTCTTGCAAGCGGCGCAGCTTGGCGTTCCGTCCGCTATACGTAGGCGTCTGGCTGTGACAGTTCGGGCACAGCATCCTTAGGTTCTCAAGGCGGTTGTCGGTTTTAATGCCGTTGGTGTGGTCGAGGTGCATGTTTAAAGGCCGGCCGAGCCAAGTCTCGAGCCCACATCCCTGGCAGCGGTTCTCCAGCAGCTTTGCGCGAAGCAGGCGTCCTTTAAGGTGGCTACGATTCCTCTTCGGGCTTGAGAGAAGCTCGCCGATTGGCATACCCGTTTCGGGCGGCCGCGGCTGGATTTCCCCTCTTTGAATTGCCTTGTACCACGCCACCGAGCAAAAACCGAAATGCGCTGCTGTTTTTCGATAGCTGTTCGCCACATCATAGTACGCCTGCACTTCCGCCCAATCGTAACGTCGCCGCCGATCGCGAAATCGTGACGGCGCCGCACGAAGTGCGCCGCGTTTGATCGCCTTAGTCCAAGCGGTGTGCGAAAAACCGAAATGGCGAGCGCATTCGACGAAGCCGTGCCCGAGGTCGTGATATGCCTGCACCGCGCCCCAATCGTGAAGTCTGCGTCCCATACGGCGATCCTCGCAAGCCACGGTGCCAACCGGGTGGCATTACCGCGATATTCCCTTGCAAGTACCCGCTTGAGGGAAGCAGAATAACCGACCCAATGCAGGCAATCGTTTTGGTTGGCGGCGAGGGGACGCGGCTTCGCCCCTTGACCTACGGCACCCCCAAGCCGATGGTGCCCATCATGAACGTGCCCTTTCTGGCCCGCACCCTCGAGCGTTTGTTCGCGGCCGAGATACTGGACGTGATCCTCGCTGCCGGCTATATGCCGCAGGCGATCATCGATTACTTTGGCGACGGATCGCGCCTCGGCATGAAAGTGACCTACGCGATCGAGGAGACCCCGCTCGGCACGGCCGGCGCGCTCATAAACGTCGAGCAGCACATCACCGGACCGTTTTTCGTGCTCAACGGCGACATTTTTACGAGCCTCGATTTGACCACGATGCGCCGCTACCACGAAGAGAAGGGCGGCGTTGGCTGTCTGCATTTGATTCGTGTCGAGGATCCGTCGGCATTCGGCTGCGTCGCGCACGAACCCGACGGCCGGATCACCGCCTTCATCGAAAAACCGCCGAAAGAAGAAGCGCAGACCGACGAAATCAACGCCGGAACCTATCTGCTCGAGCGTGAGATTCTCTCGCTGATTCCTCCCGGGCGCAACGTTTCGATCGAACGCGAGACCTTCCCCAAAGCGATCGCGGACGGAAAGAAGCTCTACGCGTACACGACGACCGATTATTGGATCGATCTCGGGCGGCCGGAGCAGTATCTGGCTGCCCACCGCGACGTGCTCAGCGGCGCGATGCCGCTGCTCGTCGAACCGGGAATCAGCGGCAACGGCGGCGACGTGCTCCGCGGCCACCCGGGAGTCGTTCCACCCGTCCACGCCGACGCCGACGTCGTGGTGGACGCCAGCGCCACCGTGGGCCCAAACGTCGTCCTTGGCCGGGGCTGCAGCATCGGGGCGAGCGCGGTCGTTCGCGAGTCCGTCTTGTGGGAGTGCGTCAGCGTCGGCGCCGGGGCCGTTATAGAGGAAGCGATTCTCGCGAGCAACGTCACGGTCGGCCCGAAAACCCAGATCGGCCGGGGCAGCGTCATCGGCCACGACGTGAGCCTCGAACCGGGTACGATAGTGGAGGCCGGCGCAAGGGTCGGCTCGCCGACCTAGTCAAGCGCGCAGCAGCAGGGCGCCCAGCGCTCGTTCGGTTTACCCTGCATCCGGGGCGGGGTAAATGGGGATCCAGAAAGGAGGAGGAGACGCACCCACGCATGCTTCCACCCCAGGTTTTATTCTTGGGCTCGTATCCGCCCCGGGAGTGCGGAATTGCGACCTTTACGAAGGATGTGGTCGATGCCTACGACCGTGCCTTCAGCTTTTCGAGCCCGGTCATCGCGATCGATGAACCGGATGCCGAGGTGCGCCGCTACGGGCCCGAGGTTGTGGCGCGCATCAAGGAACAGAACCGCGAGAGCTACGCCCGAGCCGCCGAACTCGTCTCCGTCTATCCGATCGAGCTGGTCAACATTCAGCACGAGTACGGGCTGTTCGGGGGCGAACGCGGCGAGTGGCTCGTCGATTTTATTCGCGTCCTGCAGAAGCCGGTCGTTTTGACGATGCATACCGTTCTGCCGGAGCCCGACGAAGACTATCTGCGCGTGACGCGAGCGCTCTGCGAGCAGGCGTCGAAGGTCGTCGCGCTCTCGGAGACCGGACGCGGGCTGTTAGAGAATATTTACGGCGTCGATCCCGAGCGGCTGGCCGTCATCCATCACGGCGTGCCCGACGTGCCGTTTCAGGATACCGACGCCGCCAAGGCCTCCTTCGGCATCGGCCAGCGCACCGTCATCTCGACCTTCGGTTTGATCAGCCGCGGAAAGGGCCTCGAGTATGCGATCGAGGCGATGCGCGACGTCGTCAAGCGTCATCCCGAGACGCTCTATCTGATCCTCGGTGAAACGCATCCCGTCGTACGCCGTCAGGAAGGCGAGTCGTACCGCGAATCGCTGATCTCGATGGTGCGCGACTTCGGCCTGAACTATAACGTGCAGCTGATCGACAAATACTTGGATTTCGACGAGGTCGTCAGCTATCTCGCGGCGACCGACATCTATCTCACGCCCTACCTGAACCCCGCGCAGATCGTCAGCGGAACGCTGGCCTACGCCGTCGGCTGCGGCAAGGCGATCGTCTCGACGCCGTATCTCTACGCGCAAGAGCTCCTGGCCCATAATCGCGGTTTTCTCTGCGATTTTCGCGACGCCGCCTCGATTGCGAGCCGGCTGAACATGCTGCTCGACGATCCCGCGCTGCGGCGCGCGACCGAACGCCGCGCCTATCGCTTCGGACGGCAGATGACGTGGCCGCACGTCGCCGCGCAGTACGGAGCGCTCTTTGCCGAGCTCTGCCCGCGCGGACCGATGGAGCTCGTGAACACTGCGTAAGGGGCGGAGCCGAGCGCTCCCGCCGATGGACCACCTCGCCGTCCTCACCGACGACGCCGGCGTAATTCAACACGCACTGCACACGTCGCCCAACCGCAAGACCGGCTACTGTACCGACGACGTCGCGCGCGCGTTCATCGTTGCACTCGCGCATCTGCGGCTCTCGCCCAACGACCGCCAGAGCCAGCGATTCGCTTCGACCTATCTCGCCTTTCTGCAGCACGCGCAGCTCGCCGACGGACGCTTCCACAACTTCATGGAGTACGACCGCCGCTGGAGCGACGAGTGCGGCACGCACGATAGCATCGGCCGGGCGATCTGGGCGCTCGGCTACGGCGTGGCCAATGCGCCCGCGCAGCCGTGGCGGCGCGTCTGCGCGACGCTGCTCGACCGCGCGCTGCCGGCGCTTGGAGCGCTCGATTATCTTCGCTCCCGCGCCTACGCGGCGCTCGGGCTCGCGCACGCCTACGCCGCCGTCAAAGAGGAGCGCTACGCGAGTGCGCTCGCCGCGATCGCGGGCGACCTGCACGCCGCTTACGAATCGACGGCGTCCGGCGAGTGGCCGTGGTACGAAGACGTCATGACCTACGATAACGCGCGTCTGCCCGAAGCGATGATTCGCGCGGGGCAGATGCTCGGCGAGAAGGCCTTCCAGGAGGTGGGCTTGACGACGTTGGCCTTCTACGAGAGCGTCACGACGGAAAACGGCGTGCACGTGCCAATCGGCAACGAGGGCTGGTACCCCCGCGGCGGGCGGCGGGCCGTCTATGCGCAGCAGCCGTTGGAAGCCGCCTCGATGGTCGACGCGCAGCTAGCCGCTTTCGACCTGACCAGCGACGTTAGTCGCTTTGCCGCCGCCGAACTCGCGCTGGAATGGTATTATGGAAAGAATTCGCGCGGCGTCGTGATGGCGCAGGGCGGCGGCTGCTACGACGGCCTGGACGAAGACTCCGTCAACCACAACATGGGCGCGGAATCGACGCTAGCATTGCTCGCGGCGGCCTTCGCGATTGCCGCCCGGCGCGCTCGCGTATTGCGTGCCGTGCGCTGACGGTGCCGAAAACGCCGCAGTTTTTTCCATAAACAGGCGTTAACGACACGTGCGTCGAATCGCTATAAATGCTCCTCGAAACCGAAGTCCTCAACGACGTGCAATCTGCCGCCGTTCGGCAGACCGATGGCCCCGTCTTGATTTTTGCTGGTGCGGGCAGCGGAAAAACCCGCGTACTTACCCATCGCATCGCCTACCTGCTTAAAGAACTGCGCATCGCGCCGGATCGCGTTCTGGCGGTAACCTTTACGAACAAAGCCGCGGGTGAGATGAAAACCCGCCTGCAGAACATGATCGGCACCGATGCCCGCGACGTATGGGTCGGTACTTTTCACTCGATGTGCGTGCGCATCTTGCGCCGCGACGGTTCGCGCATCGGCATCGCGCCGACGTTTGCCGTCATCGACGACGCCGATCAGCGTCAGCTCGTACGCGAGATTCTCGACGATCTCGATTACGACGAGCGCCAGCTTTCGCCCGGCGCCTGTCTTGCGGAGATCGACAAAGCGAAGAACGCGCTGATCTGGCCCGACGAATACGTCGGGCGCCAGACCTCGTTCCTCGGCGAGCGCATCGCCAACGTCTACACCGAGTACCAGCGCCGCCTCAACGAGTCGAACTCGCTGGACTTCGACGACCTCATCGTCCGCGCGATCGATCTGCTCGAGCGCGACAAGGACGTTCGCGAGAAGTACCAGCGCAAGTTCGAGTACGTTTTGGTCGACGAATACCAAGACGTCAATGCCGCGCAGTACCGGCTCGTCGCCCTGCTGGCCGCGCGCTCTGGAAACATCACCGTCGTCGGCGACGACGACCAATCGATTTACTCGTGGCGCGGCAGCGACTACCGCATGATCCTGCGCTTCGAAGAAGACTTCCCGGGCTCCAACGTCTTCAAGCTCGAGGAGAACTATCGCAGTTCGGGGCGGATCCTCGAAGCGGCCAACGCGCTCGTCGCCAACAATCGTTCGCGGGCCGCCAAGAAGCTCTTCACCTCGCGCGACGAAGGCGAGGCGATCTCGGTCTATCCGGCGGCGACCGAGCGCGACGAAGCCCGCTACGTCGTCGAGAAAATCAAGAATCTCGTGCGCGAAGGCTCGGCCTATCGCGATTTCGTCGTTCTCTACCGAACCAACGCCCAGTCGCGCGTCTTTGAAGAAGCGTTGCTGGCCGAGGGAATTCCCTATCGGGTCGTCGGCGGGGTCGGTTTCTACGCGCGTACCGAGATCAAAGATATCGTTGCGTACCTTCGTTACATCGTCAACTCGTCGGACGCGCTTGCGTTCAAGCGGATCGTCAACGTGCCGCGGCGCGGCATCGGCCAGCAGACGCTCTCGGCGCTCGTGCAGTCGGCCGGCTCGGCACGCCTCTCGGTGGGCGAGGCGATCTTCAACGGCGAGCTGCTGCGCACGGCGGTCCCCAAGAAACTCAAGGAGCTGGAGCGCTTTGCGGATCTGATCAGCGACCTGCGCCGGCGCGCACAAGAGTTTAACGTCGCCGATCTGCTCGTCGCAGTCATGGAAGAGTCCGGCTACCTTCGCGAGCTGCAGAGCGAGGATACGCACGACGCTCGGGCGCGCCTGGAGAACCTTCAGGAACTGATCGGCGTCGCGCGCGAGTACGAAACGAACGACGAGGAACCGTCCCTGGCCGGCTTCCTCGCCAACATTGCGCTCGTCAGCGACCTCGATGCGCTCGACGACGAAGCGTCCTACGTCACGCTGATGACGCTGCACAGCGCGAAGGGACTCGAGTTTCCCAGCGTCTTCCTCACCGGCCTCGAAGAGGGGGTCTTCCCGCACAGCCGGGCGCTCACCGAACAGGTCGAACTCGAAGAAGAGCGTCGTCTTGCCTACGTCGGCATCACGCGGGCGATCGATCGTCTCTTCCTTACCTACGCCGCGCGTCGCGCGCTCTTCGGCAACACCTACGCCTATCCGAAATCGCGTTTTATCGAGGAGCTGCCGTCACTGCTGATTCTCGAAAGCGACAGCGTTCCACTGGCGCGCCCGGCCGGCGGCCGGTGGCGCGAAGTCGCCATCCACGAATCCGCGGGTGCGGGCATGCATCTCGGCCTCAAGGCCGGCGACCGTGTGCGCCATCCGAAGTGGGGCGAAGGCCGGATCGAGAGCATCGTCGGTGCGGGCGGGGACGGCTTGGTCACGATCGACTTCCCCAACGTCGGGCAGAAGATGCTGATGCTGAAGTACGCGCCCCTCGAAAAAATCTAGTCCTTCGACAAGCTCAGGATGACAAAGGAGGCCGCATGGTGCCTCAAGGTTTGAGGATCGCGGTCGCTGGAATCCACGGACGCATGGGGACGATCGCGCGAGAAGCGCTCGAGCGCAGCGGCGAGTTTTGCTGTGGTTTGGCACGCCGCTCGGATAGCATCACGGACGTCGTCGATTCCGTCGACGCGGTTATCGCCCGCAAACCCGACGTGCTGCTCGATCTCACGACGCAGCCCGGCAGCTACGACATCTCACTCGCGGCCGTGGCGCGCGGACTTCCGACCGTCATCGGTACCAGCGGATGGAGCGCCGAACAGCGCGCCGTCCTCGCGGCGACCGCCCAAGAGCGCGGCGTCGGCGTTCTGCTCGTCCCCAACTTTTCGCTCGGCGCGACGCTGATGATGCGCTTTGCCGAGCAGGCCGCCCGCTTTTTTCCCGACGCTGAGATCGTCGAGCTCCACCATGCCGGCAAGAAAGACAAACCTTCGGGCACCGCACGGGAAACCGCCGAGCGCATGGAGCGCGCGGGCGGCCGGCTACCCGGAATTCACAGCGTTCGTCTGCCGGGGATGGTCGCCCACCAAGAAGTGATGCTCGGAGGAACCGGCGAGGTGCTGACGATTCGTCACGATTCGCTCAGCCGCGACTCGTTCGTTGCCGGCATGCTGGCCGCCGTGCACGCGGTCGGGAGCCGCCGCGGGCTTTCCGTCGGACTCGACGCGATACTCGACGATGCGCCGCTCTCGTTTGGAACTCCCGCGTGAAGATCGCGGTCGTGGGCGCCACCGGCGCCGTCGGCGAGATGATTCTCGCGGTGCTCGAAGAGCGCGACGTACCGGTCGCACAGCTGGCGCCCTTCGCCTCGCGCGAACGCCGCGCCGCGGTGCGGTTTCGCGGCGACCGGCTCGACGTACGCGCGGCCTCGGACGACGCACTGCGCGGCTACGACGTCGTGTTCTTCGCCGGCGGCGAGGATGCGAGCGAAAAGTATGCTCCGGCGCTGATCGAACGCGGTTCCGTCGTTATCGACAACAGCGCGACGTTTAGGATGCGCCACGGCGTGCCGCTGATCGTTCCGGAGGTCAACGCCGACGAAATGCGTCCGGAGCACCGGCTCTTTCCGGTCGCCAACTGCACGGCGATCCTGCTCTGCACGGCGTTGCGCCCGATTCGCGATGCGGCCGGTTTGAAGACCGTCCACGTGGCGACGTACCAGGCCGCCAGCGGCGCAGGCCGGGCCGGGCTCGACGAGCTCGAGGCCGGCGAACGCGCCGTCGTCAGCGGCGAAGCCGAACCGGAGCCGATCGTCTTTCCCCGCCGCCTCGCGCGCAACGTCGTGCCGCACGTGGGAGACTTCGACGATGAGGGCTGGAGCGGCGAAGAGCGCAAGGTGCGCGAGGAAAGCAAGAAGATGCTCGGGCTTCCCGATCTCGAGATAAGCGTAACATCCGTTCGCGTTCCGGTGCGCACCGCGCACAGTGAAGCGGTCTTCGTGCAGACGCAGCGCGCCACGACCTGTGCAGAGCTGGCGACGGCCTTCGAAAGCGCGCCCGGGATCGTCTTTCATTCGCAGGGCATCGTGACGCCGCGCGACGTCGAAGGAACCGACGAGGTGCACGTCGCGCGTCTGCGCGCCCTTCGACAAGCTCAGGGTGACAGCGGCACGGAGTTTGCGCTGTGGTGCGTTGGCGATCAACTGCGCAAAGGCGCGGCGACCAACGCCGTGCAAATTCTCGAGCTGCTGCTGCAAAAGGGATTTCTCGCCGCATGAACGCGACCGCCCGCATCGCCGTCCTGAAGTTCGGCGGCACCTCGGTCGCGACGCGCGAGCAACGACTCCTAGCGTTCCGGCGCGTGCGCGATGCGTGCGACTCCGGATTTGCAACCGTCGCGGTCGTTTCGGCGATGGGCCGTTCCCCCGAACCGTACGCGACCGATACGCTGCTCTCGATGCTCGGCGGCCAGGCTGGGAATGCGAACGCGGACCTGCTGCTCGCCGCGGGCGAGCTGATCTCGGCGGCCGTCTTCGCGGGCGAGCTGAGCGCCGAAGGCATCGCGGCCGTCGCGCTCTCCGGCGCGCAGGCCGGCATCATCACCAACGATCGTCACGGCGACGCCACAATTGTGCGGGTCGAGCCGAACGCGATTCGCGAACTGCTCGAGAAGCAGGTCGTTCCGGTCATCGCCGGCTTTCAGGGCGTCGCCGAAGACGGGGCGATCACGACGCTCGGGCGCGGCGGCACCGATCTCTCGGCGATCGCTATCGGTCACGCGCTCGACGCGCAGCGCGTCGATATCTACACCGACGTCAGCGGCGCGATGACCGGTGATCCGCGGCGCATCCCCACCGCACGCACCATCGACCGCGCCTCGCTCACTGAGATGAGCGAACTCGCCGATCAGGGCGCAAAGGTGATGCACTCCAAGGCCGCCGAGTACGCCAACCGTACCGGGACCCGTTACGCGGTCAAGGGCCTCACGACCGATCGCGGGACGATCGTCGACGAAGACGTCGATCACCACCGCCCGGTCACCGGCGTCACCTCGTCGGGGCGGGTAACGTGGGTGCGCATCATTCGCGGCGATATCGAATCGCCCGAGCGCCGGATGCAGACCGAGCTCGAGATGTTTCGCCGCGTCGCCGAGGCCGAGATCTCGATCGATCAAGTTACGATCAATCAAGCGGGCGTTGCGTTCGTCGTGGAGGGGGACCGCGGCAGCGACATCCGCCGGTTGCTCAGCGATCTCAACCTTGCGGTGCGGGTGCGCGAGGGATGCTCGAAGCTCTCCGTCGTCGGCATGGGAATGCGCTACGCTCCGGGCGTCGTACACAACGTCGTGGCGGCCCTCTCGAATGCGGATGTCGAGATCATTCACTGCACCGACAGCAACGTGACGATCTCAGTGCTCGTGCCGGCCGCGCAGGCCGAGCGGGCCGAGAATGCCGTTCACGATCAGTTTTGTCTGGAACGAGGAGATCCCGACGAATGAACTCGCAACTCGGAGTGATTCTCACCGCGATGGTGACCCCGTTCGACGAGCACGGTGAACTCGATCTGCGCGAGGCGCAGCGCTTGGCGCGCTGGCTCGTCGAGCGCGGCAACGACGGCCTGATCCTGGCCGGATCTACCGGTGAAGGCCAGACGCTCGAGCCGGGCGAGCGCGTCGAGCTCTATCGCGCCGTCAAAGAGACCGTCGGCAATTCTGCGTATATCGTCGCCAACGCCGGCACGAACTCGACGCGCGAATCCGTCACCGCGGCCCGCGATGCGGCAGCCGCCGGCGCCGACGCAATTCTCGCGGTCGTGCCCTACTACAACAAGCCGACGCAGAGCGGCATGATCGCGCATTTTTCGGCGATCGCGCAGACGACGCCGCTGCCGGTCGTCATCTACAACATTCCCGGACGCACCGGAGCGAACATGCTTCCCGAGACGCTGCTCGAGATCGCCCGGCGAAATCCCAACGTCGCCGGCGTCAAAGAGTCGAGCGGCGATCTCAAGCAGATCGGAATGATCCTGCGCGATCGCGGGGAGCGTTTCATCGTTTGGGCAGGCGACGACCACCTCTTTCTGCCGTGCTTGGCACTAGGGGCCGACGGCGTCGTCGGCGTCGCCTCGCACCTCTGTTCGCGCGAGTACTACGCAATGGTCGACGCTTATCGCAACGGCCGCCCAGACGACGCCGCGCAGATTCACGCTTCGCTGCTGCCGCTCATCGACGCGCTCTTCGCAACGACCAGCCCGATCGCGGTGAAGTGGGCGATGGCGCAGCTTGGCTTTCGCGTCGGCTCGTGCCGGCTGCCGCTCGACGAGATCCCGCCGGCCGTTGCCGATCGGCTGCGCCCGCTGCTGGCCGCCTACGTGTCGCACCCCGTCGAGTCCCGGTGAGCTCGCTTCAAATCCTCGGCTGCCGTCTCGATCCGATCGATGCAGACGAGGCGACGGAGAATATTCTCGACTTGGCGCGAGGCGGCAGCGGTGCGCAGGTCGTAACGCTCGGCACCGAGATGGTCGTGTACGCGCAAAAGGATGCGAAGTTCCGCAGCATCGTCAACGAGAGCGCCCTCTCGCTCTGCGATACGGCCGGCGTGCTCACGGTGGCGCGCTGGCGAGGCGCGCCGCTGCGCGATCGCGTCGCGGGCGTCGAGCTCTTGGAACACCTCTGCGCGGGCGCCGCCGTCGCCGAGATTCCGGTCTATTTTCTGGGCGGTGCCCAAGGTGTCGCCGCCGACGCGGCCGCGATCTTAGAAGTGCGCTTCCCGGGCTTGCAGATCGCCGGAACGCGCGACGGCTACTTCACCCGCGAACAGACGCCGCAGGTCGTCAAGGAGATCGCCGCGAGCGGCGCACGGCTGCTCTTCGTCGGCATGGGCTCGCCGCGCCAGGAGTTTTGGCTGGCCGATCACCTGCGCGAGACGGGATGCGGCGTCGGCATCGGCGTCGGAGGCTCGTTCGACGTGATCTCCGGCCGCGTCGCTCGTGCGCCGCAGATCGTGCAGCGCCTGCGCTTGGAATGGCTCTACCGGCTCGTTAAAGAACCGCGGCGCTGGCGCCGCCAACTCGCCCTTCCGCACTTCGCCGCGCTCGTCGCACTGGATCAACTCCGACCGTGAAAGCGATGATCTTGGCGGGCGGCCTCTCGACGAGGCTCTACCCGCTGACTAAATCTGTCCCCAAGCCGCTCGTGCCGGTCGCGGGAGTTCCCAACGCGATCCACCTGATGCGCTACTTGAAGGCGTTCGGCTTCGACGAGATCGTGATCAACACTCACTATCTCGCCGATGCGATCGCCCAAACGCTCGGCGACGGATCGGAGTACGGCGTGCGTTTGCAGTACTCGTACGAACCGGAGTTGCTCGGGAGCGCGGGCGGGCTGAAGAAGGTCGAGTCGTTCTTCGACGACGGGCCGTTTCTCGTAATCGGCTGCGACGAAGTCACCGACATACCGCTCGACAAGGTGCTCGCCTTTCATCGCGACCGCGAGGCAATTGCGACGATCGGTTTGGTTGAGTGCGAGGAGGTCGATCAGTACGGTGTGGTCGTGCTGGGCGATCGAGGAAAGATCGTCGGCTTTCAGGAGAAACCCGCAAAAGGCACGGAGCGCAGTAAGCTCGCAAACACCGGCGTCTACTTTTTCTCGCCGGAGATCTTCAACCGGATTCCGGCAGACGAGTTTTACGACTTCGGCAAGCAGGTCTTCCCCGCGCTGCAGAGCGCGGGCGAAGCGTTCTATGGCTTCGACGCCCAGGGCGCTTACTGGTCGGACATCGGCACGCCGTCGGAGTACCGGCGGGCGAGCTACGACGTGATTCGCGGCGTCGTTCGCATCCCCCAGACGCGAGCCGACGGCATCGACGCGTCGGCAAAGCTGGGCAGCGACGTGCGCATCGAAGGGCCGGTTCGTATTGGTGCCGCGGTACGCATCGAGGACGGAGCCGCGATCGTCGGCCCGAGCGTCCTCGACGACGGCGTCTGCGTTCGCTCGGGCGCGCTGCTCGAGCGCAGCATCGTCTGGCAGGATTCAACGATCGGTCCCGGCGCAACGCTGCGCGACACCGTCGTCGGCCGCGACTACGACGTCGCGGGCGGCGTCACGCTCGACGACACGCTCGTCGCTACCGACGGGGTGCAAACATCTAGGGTTTGAAGAAGCCTCGTCGACTGCAGCTACGATGTCGCGGGAGGTCTCACCCTCGACGACACGCTGGTCGCCACCGACGGAGTTGCAAACGTCTAGGGTTTGGAGAAGCCCCACTACTGTTGGGTGAGGACCGTCTGACCGAGTGCCGAAGCCGGATGCGGAAGGCGCGAGGCAGACGATAGGAGAGCCACATGGATGTGGCTCGACGAATGTGTCCGAGCCCAATACTAGTGGGGCTTCTTCAAACCCTAGATTTTTGCGTGGAGTGTGTGATGGAGTCGCGTGGATCTTCGGCCGCTGCTCGACTTTGTGTTTCCGGCGCAATGCGCGGGCTGCAACGCGTTCGGCTCGGGCCTCTGCAGTGCGTGCGCGCCGAATGGCCCGGGAATCGAGGCACGGTTTCGGTCGCTGCGTGTCAGCGGGTCGCTTCCTATGAGGGAAGGCTGCGCGATGCGATCCTAGCGCTCAAAGACGGCCGCCGCGACGTCGCCGAGGCGCTTGGCCGCCTCGCCGCGCCGCTGGTCGCGCGCGACGCGGTACTGCTTCCGGTGCCAACGACCCTAAAGCGTCGGCGGTTGCGCGGCATGGATGGCGTGGCGCTGGTAGCGCGCATCGCCGCTAGCGTCGCCGGAGCGCGCGTCGTGCTCGCATTGAGTCAGCGCTCGGGCGACGCCCAGCGCGGCCGCTCCCGCGCCTCGCGCTTGGCGGCGCGCGGACGTTTCGGCGGCGACGCCTCCGAGGTGGCAGGCCGCTGCGTGACACTCTTCGACGACGTTTGCACGACCGGATCGACGCTGCGCGACTGCGCCGGTGCCGTCCGAGAGGCCGGCGGGATGGTGAACCATGCGATAGTCGTTGCCGTGGCGAACAGCCCTGACCCGTGGAGTACTCCGATGGCAAGCTGACACCGCTCGACGAAGTCTACCTGCAGCGCGCCTACGAGCTGGCGGCCCGCGGCATCGGCAGCACCTCGCCCAATCCGCCGGTCGGCGCGGTCATCGTGCGCGAGAACCGCATCGTCGGCGAAGGCTACCATCATCGGGCGGGAGAGGCGCACGCAGAGACGCTAGCGCTCGAACAAGCGGGTCACGCGGCGCGCGGTGCGACGCTCTACGTCTCGCTCGAGCCTTGCGGTCACGTGGGCGCAACGCCGCCGTGTGCCGGCGCGCTGGTCGAGGCCGGTATCGCGCGTGTCGTCGCCGGCGCGCTCGACCCCGCGCAGCACGGCGGCGCGGGCGATCTGCGCCGTCAAGGCGTCGACGTCGTGGTTGCAAACGACGATGCCGCACGCGCCTTGATCGAAGTCTTCGAGCGGGCGGCGAGCCTCGCGCGGCCCTATCTCGCGGTGAAGATGGCGATGTCGCTCGACGGTGCGATCGCTCCCCGTCCGGGCGTTGCGGAATGGTTGAGCGGCGAGCAGAGCCGCGCGTTCGTCCGCAGCCTGCGCATCGCGTACGACGCGGTGATGGTCGGCGCCGGCACCGTTGCGGTCGACGATCCGCAGCTGACCGTGCGTCCGCCGCGCGATCGTCTGCGTCCGTACGTTCGCGTGGTCGTCTGCGAGCGCGAAGGCCTCACCTCGCGTAGTCGAGTCTTCGCGGGAGAGGCGGGTTATGCGCGCACAATCGTGCTCGCCCCCGGGGGCGTAATCGAGACGTTGAGCGAGCTGCGCGAAGTCGCCGAGGTCGTCGCGGTTGGAGCGCCGGATAGCCGCCGCCTCGACCTTGCGCAAGCGCTCGAGGCGCTGCGCGCAAAAGGCATCTTCAGCGTCGTGTGCGAGGGAGGCCCGACGCTGGCAGGGCGGCTGATCGCCGCGCGCCAAGCCGATCGTTTCTATTGGCTGATCGCGCCGCTGTTGTTGCACGGTGAAACCAGCGTCCCGGTGCTGGCCGGCGCGGAACTCCAGGGGAGGCGCTTGCGCTTCGATCGCACCGAGCGAATCGGCGACGATCTGCTCGTCAGCGGAGTCTTTGCCAATGTTTAGCGGGCTGATTCGCTATCGCGGCACGGTCGTCTCGAACAAGTTTCGCAGCGACGGCGGGGCGCGGCTCGTGGTGAACTGCGAGGGCGTCGAGGCGGAGCACCCGGCCCCCGGCGATTCGATCGCGATCAACGGAATCTGCCTGACCGCAACCGCGGTGGCCGCAGCGGCTGTTGCGTTCGACGTGATTCCCGAGACGATAGCCTGCAGCACCACGGGGGACTTGCGGACCGCAGACGTGGTCAACGTCGAGTACGCGCTGCGCGTCGGCGATCGCGTCGGCGGCCATTTCGTCTACGGTCACGGCGATGCCGCGGCCGAAGTGCTTTCGCGCGTTGCCGAGGGCCAAGGCGAGCGAATGCGGCTCGAGCTGCCCGCAGCCTTGACGCGCTCGATCGTTCCGAAAGCGTTCGTCACCGTCGACGGGGTCAGCTTGACCGTCGCCGCCGCCGGCGAAGGCTGGTTTGAGATCGCGCTGATCCCCGAGACGCTGGCGCGCACGACGCTCGCCGCGCGGCCGCCCGGGAGCCGCGTCAACCTGGAGGTCGATCCGATCGCACGGTATCATGGCACGCTATAAAGAGATGCTCCCGGCCGGTGCGCGCACGTTTGAGGCGCGGCTGCAGGTACAGTGGGCCGACGTCGACGTCGTCGGCATCATGTACTTTGCCGCCTATTCCCGTTTTGCCGAGTATGCGGAGATGCAGATGTTCGCCGAGCTCGGCTTTCCCTATGAAAGCGTCTTCACCGAGTACGGCTTCTGGCTGCCGCGCGTCAAGGTCGACGCCGAGTATCACGCGCCGGCGCGCATGAGCGACTGGCTGCGCATGCGCACGCATATCGAGCGCGTCGGTTCGTCGAGCGTACGCTGGAAGACCGTCTTCTTTAACGAACGAACCGGCGAGGCGGGCGCGGCGTGGACCTTCGTCGTCGCGACGATCGACGATGCGACGCGCAAGAGCCGTCCGCTGCCCGAGCCCGTTCGCGCGGCGCTGCTGAGCTGCGTGGCCGAACCGGCGCCGTGATCGACGGCCGTTCGCGCGTTGCGATGCTGGTCGAACCGCAGCGGATCGAGCTGCGGGAAGAGGCCGCGCCGCGGGCCGAGCCGGGCGGCATCGTGGTGCGCGTTCGCGCCGCGCTGACCGACGGTACCGATCTGAAAACCTATCGGCGCGGCCACCCGAAGATGCCGATGCCGACCCGCTTTGGCCACGAGTTTTCCGGCGAGGTTGCCGCGGTCGGCGAGGGCGTGACGGCCTTCGAGCCGGGCGATCCCGTGATGTGCGTCCACACCGCGCCCTGCGGCGCGTGCTTTTGGTGCCGCAACGCGCAAGAGGAACTCTGCGAATCGATCATGCCGGCGATGATCCTCGGTGCGTATTCGGATACGATCGCCGTGCCGCAGCGCGTCGTCGATCGCAACTGCTTCCAGAAGCCCGACGACGTCAGCTGGGTCGAGGGCGCGTTTCTCGAGCCCCTCTCGTGCGTGGTTCATTCAGTCGAACTGCTCGGCGCGCAGGCGGGCTCGGTCGTCGCCGTTGTGGGGACCGGGGGCTTCGGCATCCTCCACGCGCTGCTGCTGCGCGGCCGGGGCGTCGAGGTGCTCCTCTTCGGGCGTAATCCGCAGCGGGCCGCGCTCGCGAGCGAACTCGGCTTGGAGAATTTCGATACACGCGCAATCGTGATGGAAGACGTGATCGCGCAGCGGACTGCCGGTCGCGGGGCCGACGCCGTCGTCGAGTGCACCGGAAGCGCGCAGATGTGGGAACGGGCGCCGGCGCTCGCGCGCCGCGGCGGCCGCGTCTCGTTCTTCGCGGGGCTCCCCTCGGGGACGAACGTATCGTTCGACGCAGCGCGCCTGCACTACGACGAGGTGCAGCTCGTCGCGCCCTTTCACTTCACGCCGGATGACGTTCGTACGGCCTACGAGCTGATCTGCTCGCACGCCCTCCCGCTGAGCGCGCTGATCTCGGGGAGCTATCCGCTCGAACGAATCGCGCAAGCCTTCGAGCGGCTCGATAGCGGCGACGCCGTCAAGCTGGTGATCGAACCGTGACACCCTCGACGATGCGCGCCGCCGTGCTCTACGACGTCGACGACATTCGCATCGAAGAGCGCGACGTTCCCCAGCTGCAAGACGGCGAGCTGCTCGTGCGAACGATCGCCAGCGGAATCTGCAGCGGTGACGTGATGGCCTGGTACATCCGGCGCAAGGCGCCGCTCGTGCTCGGCCACGAACCGGCGGGCGTAGTCGCAGAAGTCGCCGGCGAATCGGCGTTCGCGGTCGGCGACCGCGTCTTCGTGCACCATCACGCGCCGTGCTTCGAATGCCGCGCCTGCCGGCGCGGGGAACACGTTCAGTGTTCCACCTGGCGGGCGACGAAGATCGAGCCCGGCGGGCTCGCGCAGTACTTTCGCGTCTCGCGCGAAAATCAGCGCGACACGCTCGCCCTGCCCGCAAGCGTCCCGTTTCGCGATGCGGCGCTGGTCGAACCGCTCGCCTGCGTCGTGAAGTCGCTGCGCCGCAGCGGAGTTCGTCCCGGCGATCGCCTTTACGTGATCGGACTCGGGGTGATGGGCCAGCTGCACGTGCTCGCCGCCGCGGCGCTGGGCGCCCAGGTCTACGGCAGCGACTTCGTCGAGGAGCGGCGCGACATAGCAAAAGCCAACGGAGCCGTCGCGTTTCATCCCGACGAGGTCGAGCAGGTACTGCCCGAAGGAGCCGACGCGGTCATCTGCGGACCTGGGAGCGTGCCGGCCATGCAGGCCGCCTCGCAAGCGGCCGCCGGCGGAGGAACGATCGTGATGTTTACCCCGTTTCCACCCGACGTCGCGGTGACGCTCGATCCGACACGATTTTACTTCGGAGATCTACGACTCGTCGCGAGCTACTCGTGCGGACCGAACGACACGCGCGACGCGCTCTCGCTGATCGAACGCGGGGTCGTGACCGCGGAGAAGGTCGGCGCGAGCTTCGTTGCACTCGACGACGTACCGCAGGCGTATCGCGAGCTTGCACAGGCGCGCATCGTCAAACCGATCGTCTGCTTCGATTGAGCCGGCGATGAGCAACGATGACGATCGCGTTAGCAAGGTCGTGCGTGGGGTCCGCCTCGATCTCACGATCGCGGTTTGCGCGCTGCTGATCTCGACGCTCGCCGCCGGGGCGTCGTGGTGGCAAGCGCGCGTGATGCAATCGCAGACCCACGTGCTCGAAGAGCAGCTGGGCGCGCAAGTCTGGCCCTATGTCGGCATTACGGGAAGCGTCAACGGCGATACGGTTACGATCGCGGTGAAAAATGACGGCCTGGGGCCGGCGGTCATACGCAACGTGACGGCCTTCGTCGACGGTGTGCCGCAGAGCAGCTTCACCGGCATTCTGCACGCGCTGCTGGGGGACCATTTGGTTGCACGCAAGCCGCGCGGCGAGCGTATTCGGTTGACGATCGACAGCTCGGCACCCGGCTCGGTCGTTCGTCCCGGCGAGCAGGGCCTCGGATTTTCGTTGACAAGCAAGCATTTTGCGCGCCCCTTTCTCAGAGGCTACGAGCGGCTGAATTTCCGCGTCTGCTATTGCGCGATTCTGCCGGGAAAATGCTGGCAGCGGGATTCGGCAGCGATGGAAGATCCCAAGCCCGTTGCGTTCTGCCCGATCGTCCCGAAGGATCTGCTCCACTCCTCGGGCGTCGACGAACTGACCAACCCCAACTTCTAGGAGCGACCGGCTTCTAGCGGACCTATGTTTCGAAGCTCTCGGCGTATTGCGGGGGCACCGGCTCGACCGGCAGCACGACGTCGTCCGCCCGCGAAGTAGCGCGCGAGGCGACGAACAAGGAGAGCGTGTACATCGCTGCGGCGAGCAGCCACGGCGCGCCGATGAGGCCGAACGATCGCCACGGCCCGGCAAACTGGGCGAAGGTCAGGGTGAAGATCGACGGGCCGATCAGCATCGAAAGGCCGCGCACCGAGCCGAGCGCACCCTGCAGCTCTCCCTGCTCTTCGGGTTTTACGCGGCGCGTCATCAGCGCTTGCGACGAGGCTTGGTACATCGGCAGCGAGATGAGAATCGCGGCGACTAAGAACGCGTAGCCGTTGTTCACCCCCATCAGGGCGAGGCCCGCTGCGGCGATCGCGAGGCTCAAGAGGAGCACGCGGCGTTCGCCGAGTTTGGCGACGACGGGACGGACCGCCGTTGCTTGGTTGATCGCGGAGACGACGCCGACCAGCGCCAGCGTGAGTCCGACGCTTCCCGTGCTCCAGCCGAAGGCGGCGATGCAGTAGATCACCCAGACCGTCGGAAAGATTTCGTGCGCGGTGTAGGTGATGAAGTTCACCCACGTGAGGCCCCAGAGCTCGTGATGCGAGCGCAGCAGCTTCAGGCTTCCCACCGGATTGGCGCGCGACCATTCGATTCGCGGCGTGCGCCGCTGCGCGGGCAGCGATTCCGGCAGCACGAAGAGACCGTAGAGCGTGTTGATCAGTGCAAACGCCGCGGCCGCCCAGAACGTCAGGCGGGGGTTGATCGTTCCGACAAGGCCGCCGATCGCCGGACCGAGCACGAATCCCAAACCGAAGGCGCTGCCGACCATGCCGAAGGCGGCGGCGCGCTTTTCCGGCGGCGTGACGTCGGCGATGTACGCGCTTGCCGTCGACATATTCGACGACGCGATGCCGGAGAGCACGCGGCCGGCGAAGAGCCACCAGAGATTCGGCGCTAACGCCATGATCGCATAATCGACGACGCCGACCGCGTTCGATATCAAGATAACCGGGTGGCGCCCGATGCGATCGGAGAGCATGCCCAGCAGCGGCGAGCAGAAGAACTGCATCAGCGCCCAGACGGTCGCGAAGAGCCCGATGATCTCGGCGGCGTGCCCGTAGTTGTTGCCGACGAAGCCGGCGATCAGCTTGGGAAGCACCGGGCCGATCATGCCGAACGTCAGCATGTCGAGCAGGACGGTGACGAAGATAAAGATCGTCGCAGCGCTGCGCGGCCCGTTCCTACGCTGCATAGATCCTCGCAAGCCAGCGATCGACCGCGCGATCGATGCGCGCGCGATCGTGCGTGGCGAGCAGATCGAGCAAGAATCCGCGGAAGCCGGCGATCAAGATCGTCGCTAGCGTCTGCGCCTCCCTTGGCCCCCAGCCGGGAACCTGCGCGCAGCTCTCGAGCGCGCGCAGCCAGCCATTGACCGAGCTGTCGAGATAACCGGGAAAGCGTTTGCGATCCTGCAGCGCCAACGCGTACACTTCAAAAGAAAGCCGCGTAACGGCCTCCCACTGAGGTTTGCTCCACTCGCGCCACAGCGTGCGTGCGACTTCGCCCGGCGCCACGTCGGCGAGTTTAAGGTTGACCATCATCGCTTGTTGGCGGGCACGGGCTTGCCGCACGATCTCGACAACCAGATTCTCCTTCGATTCGAAATAGTGGAGCAGGACCCGAGGGCTCGAGCCGACGGCCTTTGCCAGCGGACGCAGCGAAAGGTCGGCCAACCCGTGACGGCAGACGTAATCCACCGCACGGTCGAGCAGCTCGGCGCGCCGGGCGTCGTCCGGGGTTCTCGACACCGGTTATCCTAGCATACTTGAAACACTCGTTTCAAGTATTAGTGAAGGCTAATTTGGCAGCGTGTTTGGGATTGTCGTGAACCCGCCCGGAAATCCGCCGGTGTAAATCCGATTGTGCCCAGCGTCGGGAAAGGTCCGTTGATCGATGCAGCTGTACGCAAGGCAGACGCGCCGGTGCCGTCTCGCGCGGAGGTCCGGATTCGTGTCGCCGAAGAGTATCCCGTTTGCAGTCGAGTCGAATCGGAACTGCCCTGGACAGTTCGCGTGTAGATTGCGAACGCGCTCGTTCTTGGAGCCGTAAGGACGGCGGTAGACCGTAATCCGCCCTTCCTGGCCGCCGGCGCAGTAGACGTTATCGAGGACGACGAGGTTATCGTTGTTGGGATCCACTCCCACGCCGCTGGGGGCGCCGACTTCGGGCCGCAGCGGGAGTTCGGTGCAGCCCGTCGAGCCGACCGGGAACTCTTCGACGACGCCCGCGTTGTTTTGGGAAGTCCCGTTAACGAAAACGTCCGACTCGTTATCGACCGCGATCGACGAGGGATACTCCATATCCGAGCACGTTAACTGATAGGGTTGCGCCGAGGCCGCCGGATAGACCGCCACCCCGCTCCGACTGAGGGCGTACAGCGTCCCCGCTTTGTCGATCGCCAAGTCTTGCGGCGTTCCGTACGGAACGGCGAGGGTGCCGCTCGCTTTCGTATCGACGTTATAGGTTGTAATGGCCGACGGGATTTCGCTGCTGATGTAGAGCTGGTCTCCGTTTGCAACCATGGCGGTGGAATCCGAGATTCCCAGAGGACGCGAAAGCCAGTGCGCGTCGCGGCTGCCGCCCTCGCGCAGCGGCCAGTACTCCAAACGCCCGGTGTTGTCATCGAGCGCGATCAGCGCGGGCTCGGTCAGGGTTCGGTGAGCTGACGCCGCACCGCCGGCGAAAGCCGACGAGGTGGGCACAGATGGCGCCGGCAGGCTCGTGCCGCTGCCGTTCGCCGAGCATCCGGCCGCCGCGAACAAGCCGAACATCGCGGCCGCGAGTACGAGTCGCGAAAACATAATAGTTCCTTTCCTCTCTAGTTTGGCAGAGCGCTCGGAACGAGCGTGAAGCCGCCGGTGTAAGCGTTGTAGTCGGCGTAGTACTGGCCGTCTACTGGGGACGGGTAAGAAAAGCGATCGATTAGCGGGTAGCTTTCGTCGACGGTCTCATCGGAGATGTAGATGTGCTTCGAGTGCGCGTCTAAGCGAAAACCTCCGGCGCAGTAGCTCACGTAAAACTCATGCGAGGTGGAAGTGCGGGCCGAATAGGGCTTCGGATGATCGTTATCCGGCCTTCGTAGCTGCAGCCGTATCCCGGGTTGTCGACGACGATGAATTCGTCGGTTTTAGGGTCGATTCCAATGCCGCCCAAGTTACTCGGACGACGAACGTGAGGCTTCACGCAGTCGTCGCGCGAGCCGGCGGGGAGCTCAAAAATGTCGTTGCTCGCCGCGACGAAGACGTCTTGCTCGTCTTTGTACGGCTGAGAGGAGCCCTGTGGGAAGACGCCCACCTGGTGACGGCTCAACGCGTAAATCGTACCCGCGCGGTCGACCGCCACATGCGACGGCGCGCCGAAGGGATCCGGCACGGTCGTTTTGGTTTTCGACTTGACGTTGTATTCGATGATCTCAGCGGGCGTCTGACTGGCGATGATGACGACGTCGCCGTTCGAAACCAAAGCGTTCGCGTTGTAGGTCCCGAGGTTGCCGGTAAGCGTGATCGGCGTGCCGGATGGCCCCTCTTTAATGGGCCAGTACAACAGATCCCCGGTGAGCAGATCGATCGTGATCAGGGCTGGCTTCTCGAGATGGGGCCCTGTTTGACCATGCGATGGCCGAGGGGCCGAGTCGTTCGTCGCCGGACCGGGCGGCGCGACGGCTCCCCCGCCAGTGCAGGACGTCGCGATCAGAGAAACGACCACAAGCAAAAGCTGTAGCCGCGACGCGAGTCTACGCATGTGTACACCCTCCTTGGTGGCAATTTTGATGCGTTTGGTCAATAACCTTTGTCAATATTAAGGCTTGACAACTGTAAAGTTAGTCGTACTCTGAGGTGTATGAGCGGCTTTGCAGATGTTCTGAACTCGGCGATGGACGAGGCGCACCTCACGGCGGCCGAGCTGGCGGAGAATGCCGGACTCACCGAGTCGGCGATCTCGCTGCTGCGGGCCGGCCGGCGCGAACCAACCTATCGGACGCTCCGGCGGCTGATCGCGGTGCTGCCGGCCTTGGCCGGCGAGCTCGAGGCTCGGCCCAACCCGTTCGATTCGATCGAGGCGGCCATTGCCGACGTGCGATCCGGCAAGATGGTCGTCGTGCTTGATGACGAGGATCGCGAGAACGAAGGCGATCTCGTGATGTCCGCCCAGATGGTAACGCCTGAGGCGATCAACTTCATGCGCAAGCACGCCGGGGGCCTGATCTGCGTGCCGATGGCCGGTGCGCGGCTCGACGAGCTGCACATTCCACAGATGGTTCGCGAGAACACCGCCGTCCACGAGACCGCCTTCACGGTCTCGGTCGAGGCGCGCGGCATGACGACGACTGGTATCTCCGCGCACGATCGTGCCGCGACCATCAAACGACTGCTCGATCCTGAAGCAAAGTCGGCCGACTTCTTGCGGCCCGGGCACACCTTTCCGCTGCGCGCGCGTGACGGCGGCGTCCTGGTGCGGGCCGGACAGACCGAAGCCGCCGTCGATTTGGCGCGGCTCGCCGGCCTTTACCCGGCCGGCGTCATCTGCGAGATCATGGCCGACGACGGGACGATGGAACGGCTGGAGGGGCTGCGTTCCTACGCCGACCGGCATTCGCTCAAGCTGATCACCGTCAAAGATCTCATCGCCTACCGCATGCGCACCGAAAAGCTCGTGCAGAAGATCGCGGAGTTCGAACTGCCGACGGTCTTCGGAACGTTCAGCGGCATCGCGTACAACACGACGATCGACGAAAACACCCACGTGGCGCTCCTGATGGGCGACGTCCACGACGGTAGAGAGATTCTCGTGCGCGTCCACTCCGAGTGTATGACGGGCGACGCCCTGCACTCGATCCGCTGCGACTGCGCGGCGCAGCGCGACGCGGCGATGGAACTGATCGCCCGCGAGGGGCGCGGCGTCTTCCTGTATTTGCGGCAAGAGGGACGCGGCATCGGCCTTGCCAACAAGCTGCGGGCCTATGAACTCCAGGACCGCGGCGCCGACACGGTTGAGGCGAACATCGCGCTCGGTCTGCCGATCGATAAGCGCGACTACGGAATCGGCTCGCAGATCCTCGCCGATCTCGGCGTGAGAGAGATGCGTCTGGTTACGAACAACCCGAAGAAGATCTTTGGCCTCGAAGGCTATGGCCTTAAAATCGTGGGTCGCACGCCGCTGCAGACCACTCCGACCGCGCACAACAAGCACTACATCGATACCAAGCGCGCGAAGCTCGGCCACATGTTCGATGAGGTTGCGGTCTCGTGAAGTCCGGCTCGCCATCGCAAAACACAAAGCCCGACTGCGCGGGACGGCGCTTCGGCATCCTCGCCGCACGCTTTTACGTCGAGATCGCCGATGGGCTCGTCGACGGGGCGCGCCGCGCCTTGCGGGACTGCGGCGTCCGCGACGAAGACGTCAGCCTCTACGACGTGCCGGGCTGTTTTGAGCTGCCGCTCGCATGCAAAAACCTGATCGAAGCGGAGCGTTTCGACGCGCTGATTGCGCTGGGTGCGGTCGTACGTGGCGAGACGCCGCACTTCGAGTTCGTTGCCGGTGAGTGCGCGCGCGGCATCATGAACGTCTCGCTGCAGAGCGGAACGCCGATCGGCTTCGGGGTGCTGACGACCGAAACGCTCGCGCAGGCGCAGGAGCGCGCGGCCCCTTCGGGCGGAGATAAAGGCTACAGCGCCGCGCTTGCTGCGGCCTCGATGCTTACGCTGACGGCCGGCGCGCCGCGCGCCGGCTTCCGAAGCTAGCGTTGGAAGCGTTCGTTCCGGTCGCGTGGGACGGCGACGCGGTTCTCTACCTCGACCAGCGTCTGCTCCCCCGAGAGGTTCGTTACGAGCGCGCGCGCACCGCTGCGGAGCTCGAAGCGGCTATTCGGAGCCTCGCGGTGCGCGGTGCGCCGTGTATCGGCGTCTTTGCCGCTTACGGCATCGCCGCGCTGCGTCAGGGCATCACCGGCGACGAGGAGTTTTTTGCCGCCGCGCAGCGCGTGCGCCGCTCGCGGCCGACCGCGGTCAACCTCGCCTGGGCCGTCGACCGCGTCCTGGCTGCGCCCGATCCATTGGCCGAAGCCCGCGCGATTCACGAGGAGCAGATCGCGATCGACGCGCTTATCGGAGAGAACGGTTTGGAGCTCGTCCCCAAGAACGCGCGGATCCTGACGATTTGCGATACCGGACCGTTGGCGACGGCCGGCGGCGGCACGGCCGCGGGCGTCATCATCGCGGCGCAGCGCGCCGGGAAGAAGCCGCGCGCGTACACGTGCGAGACGCGTCCGCTGCTGCAAGGCGCGCGCCTGAGCTACCTCGAGTTACGCCAAGCGGGCGTCGATACGACCCTGATCGTCGATTCGGCGGCGGCGATCACGATGAAGCAGCGCGCAATCGACCTGGTGATCGTGGGCGCCGACCGAATCGCTTCGAACGGCGATACGGCCAATAAAATCGGCACCTACGCGCTCGCGATCCTCGCGGCTCACTTCGGCATTCCGTTCTACGTCGCCGCGCCGCGGTCGACGTTCGACTTTTCGATTCGCAGCGGCGAGCAGATTCCAATCGAAGAGCGATCGGCGGACGAAGTAACCAGCTTCCGCGAGGCACGCGTCGCTTCGGAGGAGGCGAACGTCTACAACCCGGCCTTCGACGTGACGCCGGGGCATCTGATCGCGGCCTTCGTTACCGAATGCGGCAGCGTTGCGCCGCCATACGTCGAATCGATCCCCGATCTCGAACTGCGGCCGCGCGTTGAAGTTCTACGAATTTCTCGATAAGCAGCCGGGAATCGGCAAGCTCGTCATCGTCGAAGGCACGGAGCGCGTCTTTGCGGACCGCGCGCTCGAGGTCGTTCTCGACCGCCTATTGCCCGTCGACGTGCGCGAACTAAACCTCTCGCGTTTTACCCCCGACGATCTCGGCGATCTCTCGGCGCTGCGCGAGGCGCTCTCCGCGATGCCGTTTCTGGCCGATCGCCGCGTCGTGATCGTGACCGAAGCGCAGACGATGCGCGCCGATCCCCGTCGCGAGCTCTGGGCGGCGGCGCAAGCGGTTCCCGAAGGGAGCACGCTCGTGCTGCTCGATCTGCTCGCGCCGCGCAGCCAGCGTCCGCAGTCCTTTGGGAGTCTCGCCGGACGCACCGGCCTGCGCATCGATACCACGGCCGACGAAGCGAGCCGCGAGCGCTTCATCGTCGATACGCTCGAACGCCTCGGCGCAAAAGCCGACGCGCGCGCCGTCAATGCGCTCGCCGGCGGCACGGCCGATTTGACTTCCGTGCGCAACGATCTCGAAAAGCTGGCGCTGTCGGCGAAGAAGATCACGGTTAACGACTTGGAACGGGAGGCGCTCGAGATCGGCGACCCCAAGCCGTACGAATACGCAAGCGCGCTCGTCGACGGCAAGACCGCGCAGGCGCTCGCCATCGCCCACGAATTCCTTTCGGAGAACGCGCGCGGAGCCGTCGCGCTGCTCGGCGCGCTGGCGACGGAGTGCGGATATCTCTACGCGCTTTCGGTTCCTGGCGGCGAGCTGCCGGAACGGATGCGATGGCGCGAGCGGTACCTTCGGCCGGTCGCGCGGCGCGTTGGCGAGCGCCGGCTGCAGCGCGCTTTTCGCTACGCGCTGCACGGCATAGAGGCCGTCGTGACGGGGCAGTCCGGCGGCGATCCCGAGGATCACTTCAGCCTCGTGGATCGCATCAGCGTCGACCTCTCCCGTCTTTTCGCCCATTAGCCGATGAGCCCGCGGGTCCGGGCGACGAGCGTTTTCGCCTCGCGCGCCTTTCGGCGATACTTTGTGGGCCAAGCCTTCAGCTACGTCGGCGACGGTCTGCGCATGCTCTCCGTTCCGCTGCTGGCCTACCACCTCACGCACTCCGCCCTCTCCACCGGCACGGCGCTGATCTGTGAGGTCGCGCCATTTTCGGTCTTTTCGCTCGTCGGCGGATCGCTTGCCGACCGCCTCGACCGGCGCAAGCTCATGATCGGCTGCGATGCGGTGCGATTCGCCGTAATGGCGATCTTCGCCGTCACCTATGCGCTGCATGTCCTGACGCTGCCGATGATCTACTCGGGGCTCGTGATCATGTCGATCTGCGCGGCCGGCTTTCTGGGCGGCCAGTCGTCGAGCATTCCGTATCTGCTCGGAAAAGAGAAAATGACCAAAGCGATGGCGGTGCTCATCGCCGCGGAGAACGGCTCAAACCTGATCACGCCGGCGATCGGCGGCGCGATCTTTGCCTACTTCGGGCCGTTGCCCGCGCTGACGGTCAACGCGGTGACCTACCTTGCCTCGCAGGTCTCGCTCGCCTGGATTCCTTCGCTGGGCCCCGAACGAGTGACCGGTCTGCCGTCGCTGCGCAATCTCGTCGCCGATATCAAGCTTGGCTATCGTCAGTTGTGGGGCGACCTCGGAATGCGCGCGCAAGCACTGGTCGCTTTTACTTTCAATGTATTCGGTTTTGGCTGCTACGCCATTCTGATTCCGTTTCTCAAGAAAGGCTTCGATGCGACCGATCAGCAGGTCGGCATCTTTTTCGGCCTCTCGGCGCTGGGCGCGGTGGTCGGCGCGTCGCTGGCGGCACGGTTTGCGGAGCGCTGGCCGTTCGGGCGGGCGCTGGTCGTCGCGTATCTCCTCGACGCCGCGTTCTTCTTGCCGGTCGTCCTGGTCTCGAACATTTGGCTGGCGGCATTCTTCTGGTCGACCTCCAACGCAATCGCGAATTTCGAGATCGCGCAGATCCTCGGCTTCCGCATGCGCGTTGCGCCCGAGGAGATGGTCGGCCGCGTGATGGGCGCAGTGCGGCTCCTCGTCCTTGGCGGAATGGCCCCGGGCATCCTGATCTTCGGGTGGGTCGCGGACCACCACTCGCCGCATACGGCGATGTGGATCGCGACGCTCGGGTATTTCGTCGCCGCCGTCGGTGCCGCGCTCACGCCGGCGATTCGCAACGAAGCTCGCTAGGGATCGTTCAACTGCGCCGCTGAAGCTATCCCGGATGACAACCATTCTGATCGACCACCGCCGCGCTCGATTCTTCGAGCCCGCGCCGGAGGGCCGCCTCACGGAGGGCGAGCATCTCGAACCGCTAGACCCGCACGGGTTCCAACGGCACCTAGAACACCGGAAGGAGGCCGACTATAAGGGTCAGCGCGTCCCGGAAGCAGACGAGTTCTACGAGCGGATCGCGCAGCACGTACGGAACGCGCCCTCGATCCTTCTGCTCGGCGACGGAACGGGAAAGAGCAGCGCGATGAACTACTTGCTGGCGTATCTCAAGGAGCGGCATAAGGAAATCTCCGACCGCGTGGTCGCCGCGCAAGACGCAGACTTGTCGGCTATTTCGCTCGGCGAAATCGAGCAAATTGCGCGACGTTACTCGCAGTAGAGACGTTACTCGCAGTAGAGAGGAAAGGATCATGTCCCCGATGAGCGAGCAGTTCCCAAATGACGAAACAAACGGCGGACCGCGCGCGGTCGTTCATATCTGGTCTGCGGCGCTCGATCCCGACAAGAGTGAGGAGCTAGCGTCGCGCGTGACCGATCTCTTGCGACACGTCACGACCGAAATGGAAGGTTTCATTGAGGGCCGAGTTTTCCAGGCGGACGACGGGACGAGCGTGACCGTCATGTCGACGTGGAAGACGCGTCACCTCTGGGCCAATGCGCTATGGGACGAAAGGGTCGACCGTATCCTGGAGTCGGTCACCGGCTCCGAAGTGCTCGACGTAATGTGCTACGAGCGCTCTCACGTCTTCATAAGCAACGCTTAGCCCCCAGTATCCTCGTCTGCAGGATCTAATTGTCGCGGTGCGAGGGGATCCCAACGAGGACCGTCTGACCGAGCCCCGTACCCCGACGCGGAAGTAGCGCGGCTGCAGCGCTCCTTAGCCGGTAATTTCTTTTTTGGCCGTGTCTAAGCACCGCATCATCGCCCCGTTCCGACGAAGACCGTCTGACCGAGCGCCGCAGCCGGATGCGGAAGGCGCGAGGCAGACGATAGGAGGGCGACATGGATGTCGCCCGACGAATGTGTCTGAGTTGGAACGGGGCGATGATGCGGTGCTTAGATACTCCACTTCCACGCGTTCCACGCTTCATTGACTGGATTAGGTGCAAATCCATGGAAGTCGACGCTGATCGCCTCTTGTTGGCGTTGCCACCAGAAGAAGAGGATCGGATTGTCGATTGCGAGGAGATGCTCGATCCTCGAGTACGCCACGGTACGCATCGCCTGATCGTAGTGCGATAGGGCCAGCGCCTGCGCGGCGTCCATCGCTGCGCTGCAGTAGCGCGGATCGTTGTAACCGTGCGGCGGAAAGTTGTCGCAGGTCAGCTCCGACGAGTTGTCGGGATCGATGCCTGAGTACCAGGAGTAGAGGAGCATGTCGAACTTCCCGCCGTGCTGGATGCCGCCCATTCCCTGCGGCGCGTACAGAATATCGAACGGGTAATACTTGACCTCGAGCGAGATCCCAATCTTTTGCAGCGCAGCTTGAATCAGAATCGCCTCGGAACGGTGCGTCGCAAGCGCGTTGTCCGTGACGAAGAGCAGTTCGAGCGGCTGCCCGTTCCTGCGCACCGCGCCATCAGGGCCGGCGACCCAGCCCGCCTGCGCGAGCAGACGTTTTGCGGCCGCCGGATCGTAGGGCACCGACTTCACGTTTGGATCGAATGCCCAAATCCAGTTCGGCAGATCCTCGGTCGCAACCGTCGTCTGCCCGTACGTCAACCGCTGCGTGAGCGAGACCTTGTCGATGGCGGCGGCGATCGCGCGACGCACGCGCGCGTCGGCGAGGACGGAGTGCGACATGTTGAACTCCACACCCTCGAATCCGTTGGCGTTGACCCAGACGATCTTTGAATCGGTGAGCGTCCGCAGCGTCAGGTACGTTTGGATCGAGGGCTGGAAGATGTAGTCGATCGCGTGCGTGCGCAGCAGGTTGATCGCCGAATCTTCGTTGGGAACGAAGTCGATGACGACTTGCTGCAGCGCGGGTTTCCCTTGAAAGAAGCCGGGGTTTGCGGCGAGCTCGATCCGGTCGCCGCGCCGCCATGCGACGAAGCGGAAGGGCCCGTCGCTCACCGTGGGCGCGGCGTTGAACGGAATCCGGTTGATATCCGGATCGCGCGCCAGAACGTGCGCCGGCACCACGTCGTACGGCTGGTCGCTTTCGGCGAAAAAGGTGTTGACGAAGGGCGAAAGCGCTTTTTGAGATGCACGGTCACGGTCTTCGCGTCGGGCGTGTCGATTGCCGCAACGTCGTCGTACCCGTGGCGTGAGACGACGTTGTTGTTCGGATTTTCAATCGCGTTCCGGCTGAACTTGACGTCGTTAGCCGTTACCGGAACGCCGTCGCTCCAGCGCGCATCGCGGCGAAGATGGTAGGTGATCGTGAGCCCGTCGGCGCTGACGCCGCGATTGGTTTGCGTGGGGACGGCAGCGGCGAGCATCGGCACCAGGTTGCCGCGCGGGTCGGCCGAGAGCAGCGGTTCGAACATCAGCCGCTCGACGAAACCCTCGCCGGTCGTACCGAAGAGCAGCGGATTGAGCGTTTTGGGCTCCTCCGCCAGGGCGATGCGCAGTACGCCGGCGCGCGTCCAGGAGTGCCGCCCTTCAGAAAGGCTGCCGCTTTTGACGCAGCCGGAAAGCGCGCAATTCAGAACGAGCAGCATTGCGCCGGCCGCCTTCATTCGCTTCCTCTACGGTGACGAGGCGCAGGCTTCCCGCGGGGCGAAGGCCGTTTGCAAGCCCATGGATTATCGCACCTACGCCTCGCCGTTCTCGTGGAGATACGGGCGCGCGGAGCTTCGTTCGCTCTTCTCCGAACAGACGCGCCGGCGTCTTTGGCGCGCGGTCTGGGTGGCGCTGGCCGAGGCCCAAGCCTCGCAGGGCCTCATCGCGCAGACCGAACTCGACGATCTGCGGGCCCACGCCGGCGAGATCGATATCGATGCGGCGCTGGCGATCGAACGCGAGATCCACCACGATTTGATGGCTGAGATCCGCGTCTTCGCATCTCAGGCGACGCAGGGCGGCGGCAAGCTGCATCTCGGCGCGACTTCGATGGACATCGAGGATACCGTCGAGACCTATCGGCTGCGCCTCGCGCTGTCGTACATCGGCGTGAGCCTGCGCGAGCTGCTCGCGGCCTTCGCCTCGAAGATCCGCGAAACGGCCGAGCTGGTCTGCATGGCGTTCACGCATCTGCAGCCGGCAGAACCGACGACGCTCGGCTACCGGTTCGCGGTGTACGCACAGGACCTGCTCGTCGACGACGACCAGCTGCGCTTCGTCTTCGATCACCTGACGACCAAGGGTCTGCGCGGCGCCGTCGGGACCGCGGCCTCCTACGAGCGCCTCGCCGGGGAGGGCGGCGGCTCAGCTCAGATCGAGGGCTACGTGCTGGAGCGTTTCGGCCTGCAAGCGCTCGAGATCAGCACGCAGACCTATCCGCGAAAGCTCGACTACCTGCTGCTCAGCGCGCTCGCCGGCCTCGGCGCGTCGCTTTCAAAGTTCGCGGCGGACGTGCGCATTCTCGCAAGCCCCGGCTTCGGCGAGCTCGGCGAGCCGTTCGCGAAGTCGCAGGTGGGCAGCTCCGTAATGCCGTTTAAGCAGAACCCCATTCTCTCCGAGCGAATCGGCTCGCTCGCACGATTGCTTCCCGCATACGCCGACGTGACGTGGCAGAACGCCGCGACGAATTTCTTGGAGCGAACGCTCGACGATAGCGCGAACCGCCGAGTCGTGCTCCCCGAAGCGCTGCTCTGTGCCGACGAACTGATTGCCCTGGCGCGCAGGGTCGTCGACGGATTGCGTGTCGACCAACGTCGCATCGTCGCGAACTGCCGGACTTACGCACCCTTTACCGGAACGCAAACCGTGATGATGGAGGCGGTACGCGCCGGCGGGGACCGGCAAGTTCTACACGAAGCGTTGCGCAATGCATCGGTGCAAGCGTGGGAAGCGGTACGCCGCGGCGAAGAGAATCCGCTCGCGCGCCTGCTCGCCGAAGATCGCGCGCTGACTGCCTTTTTGGATCCGGCGGAGATTCGGCGGCTGCTCGATCCGAGCGGCCACGTCGGCACGGCTCCGCAGCGCGCCCGGCTCTTGGCCGACCGCATCGATCGTCTGCCGGATTTCCCGCAACAGCCTGAAGTGAGCTTGACGTGAACAAAGGGATCGAAATCGCCCGTGGAAAGACGAAGGTGCTCTACGAGAACCCCGGTCAGCCGCATCAGCTGGTCGTAGCGCAAACGGATCAGATCTCGTCGGGTGACGGGGCGCGCCGCAACGTGATCGCGGGGAAGGGACGCTTGGCCGCGCAGACGACCGCGCGCGTCTTCCGGCTGCTCAACCTTTGCGGCCTGCCGACGCACTATCTCACCGGCGGCGAGGACGACGACAACAACGAGATGGTCGTGCGGCGCGCGAACATGATTCCGCTTGAGGTCGTTACCCGCGGCGTCGCAGCCGGCTCGTTCGTCAAGCGCAACCCGGGGCTTGCGCGCGGCACGCTGCTCGTCCCGCGCGTCGTCGAGTTTTTCTTCAAAGACGACGCCAATCACGATCCCCTGATCGCGCCGGACCAGATCATCGCGCGCAATATCGCCGCCGCGCAGGAAGTCGGAATCATGAGCGAGCTGGCGCGGCTGACGTTCGAGATTCTTTCCCACGCCTGGCGGCGGCGCGACGTTTTGCTCGTCGATCTCAAGATCGAGTTCGGACGCCTGGCCGGCGGAGAGAACCAAGGCCAGCTCGTGATCGCCGACGTGATCGACAACGACTCCTGGCGCATCTGGCCGCAAGGCCGCGAAGAGCTGATGCTCGACAAGCAGATGTACCGTAACCTCGAGACGGTCGACGAGAACGCGCTCGAGATGGTCAAACGCGCCTACGAGCGCGTCGCCGACTTTGTCGGGACCTTTCCCGTCATGCGCCCCGGCATGGTCGCGGTCATCTCCGACTCACCGGCGCGCGTCGAGCGCGCGAACGAGATCGTCAACGCGTTGGGGCAGCTCGGCCTGCCCTCGGTTCGCCACGTCGCGAGCCCCGCCACGACGCCGGGCTTCGTGCTGCAGCTGCTCGGGCAACTCGAGGCGAGCTTTGGCCGGCTCGTCATCATCGCCGCCGGCGAGAACGATCTGCTGCGCGCGATGCTCGACGCGTCATCCTCGGCGCCGGTGCTCGACGGCCGCGACGAGACGGGGCGGGTGATGATGGAGTGCGCCAAGCTCTTCGGTTTGGAAGACACGGTGCTCTACGGACGCACGCTTTTGATGCAGGCGAACTCGCGCACCGTGGTGCTGCAGGCCGATGCGTCGCTGCAGCAGCCGCCGCCCATGCCGCAAAAGTCCGCGCTTGGCTAACCTTCGCCAAGACGAACTGGAGCGCATCGCCCACCGGCTCGGGCGAGGTCCGTCGGCGGTCGAACTCGCCGCCTTCGATGCCGCCTGGAGCGAGCATTGCAGCTATAAATCGAGCCGTCACTTCTTGCGGCGCCTTCCCACCGAAACGCTGCGCACGGTACTGGGACCGGGTGAGGACGCGGGCATCCTTCACCTCGGCACGCACGACGGCGTGCGCTATGGAGTGGTCGTCGCGCACGAATCGCACAACCATCCCTCGCAAGTCGTTCCTTTCGAGGGCGCGGCGACCGGAATCGGCGGGATCGTGCGCGACGTCTTGTGCATGGGCGCCGAGGTGATCGGGGTGGCCGATGCGCTGCGCTTCGGGCGATGTGAGGATCTCCAGTCGCACCAGAGCCACGTCGCGCGCGGTGTCGTCGACGGGATCGGCGCCTACGGCAACGCGATCGGCGTTCCGAATCTCGCCGGTGACGTCTACTTCGACGGCGGCTTCGACGAGAACGTGCTCGTCAACGTCGTCGCGCTGGGACTCGTCAAGGAGGAGCAGATCGTTCACTCGTACGCGCCCAAAGGCGCGGGCGGCTGGGCGATCGTGCTCGTCGGCAAAGCAACCGATCCGAGCGGCTTTGGCGGCGCGTCGTTCTCCTCACTGACGCTTGACGCGCGCGATGCCGAGCTCGACAAGGGCGCGGTGCAAGTTCCCGACCCGTTTTTGAAAAACGTGCTGATGCGGGCGAGCTACCGCGCTTTCGCGGCGCTGCGCGAACGCGGCATCGAGGCGGCCTTCAAGGATCTCGGCGCCGGCGGCATCGTCGGCTGCTCGGGGGAGATGACCGGACACGGCGGTTACGGCGCGCACATCGACCTCGACCGAGTGAACGTTGCGGTCGAAAACATGCCGCCCGAAGTCATCGCGGTCGGAGAGACGCAGGAACGCCTGATGTGGGTCGTGCCGCCGCCGTTCGTTGACGACCTGCTGCGGATCTACAACGATGAGTTCAGCCTACCGGAGATCGCGTACAACGCGCGGGCCGTCGCGATCGGCGTCGTGACCGAAGAGCAGCGATACGTCCTGCACTCGAAGGGTCGAGTAGTGATGGACGTCGAGAGCGAGTTTCTCACCGGTTCGATCCGTGACGAGCTGCCGTATACCGAGGTCATCTATCACGAGCCGCCGCAGGAGTTGCCGGCCGTCGACGTCGGCGGGCTCTTTACGCGCGTGCTCGCGCATCGCGACGTCTGTTCGCGCGAGCCGCTCTACCGCCGGTACGATGCGGTCGTTCGGGGGCGTACGGTGCTGCCGCGTGGTGCCGCCGATGCGGGCGTGCTCGCGCCGATCGCCGGCTCCCCGCTCGGGCTCGCGCTGGCCGTAGCAGGCAACCCGCGATACGGGCGCATCGATCCCGGTTATGCCGCGCAGCGCGCCGTACTCGACGCCGTGCGTCGCGTCGTGGCGGTCGGCGCGCAGCCAATCGGGCTCACCGATTGCCTCAACTTTGGAAGCCCGCGCAAACCCGAGCAGTACGGGCAGTTCGTTGCCGCCGTCGACGGCCTCGCGCTGGCGGCAAACGAGCTCGGGCTGCCGTTTGTCTCCGGGAACGTCAGCCTCTATAACGAGTCGGCGGCCGGGGAAGCGGTGCCGGCTTCGGCTATCGTCGCGTGCGTCGGCACGATCGGCGACGTCTCGGTTACGGTCACGCCCGGCTTCAAAGCGCCGGGTTCGGCATTGCTGTGGGTTGGCAGCCGCGAGCTGGCCATCGGCGGCTCCGTCCTTGCCGAGCTTCTTGGGCTCGAGGGCACGCTTCCGGTCATCGAATACGACGCGGAGCGCGCTGCGATCGCCATCGTGGGAGACGCCCACGCGCGCGACGTCTTACGCTCCTGCCGCGCCATCGGCGACGGCGGCATGCTGACGGCGGTTGCCCATCTCGCGTTCGGGGCGTTGCTGGCAGGCCGCGAGATCGGCGCGGAGATCGACTTCGGGAATCCGCTCTGTGAGGCCGGCGGGTTTCTGTGCGAGGTCTCGGGCGACGGCGGCGTCGACGTGACCGGCGCGCTGCAGATCGGACGCACGATCGACGCACCGGAACTCGTTGTGAATGGAACGCGCTTTGGCGTGAGCCATCTCTACGATATCTGGTCGCGCCCGCTGGAGCAGCTCTACCCGTGAAGGCGCGAATCGCGGTACCGGTCTTCCCGGGCACCAACTCTGAAGAAGAGACGCTGAGATTGCTGCGCGATTGCGGCGGCACTGCCGAGCTCGTGCACTGGTCCGATGCCGCGAAGCTGGCGGCCTTCGACGCGTTCGTGCTCTCCGGCGGCTTCGCGTACGAAGACCGCGTTCGTGCGGGCGCGATCGCCGCGCACGACCGGATGATGGATGCCGTCATCGAGTCGGCTCGCGCTGGAAAACTCGTTTTGGGCATCTGCAACGGAGCGCAGATTCTGCTCGAGGCCGGACTGCTGCCGGGGACCGGCGAGATTCGCCGCCCGACCGCGGCCTTTACGCGCAACGCTCCCGAACCGCACTTCGTCTGCCGGCACGTTTATATGAAGCTGGCCGTCCCGCCCGAGCGCAGTCCGATAACCGCCGCGCTCTCCGAGCAGGCGCTCGTGCCGGCCTGGGCCGCCCATGCGGAGGGCCGTCTAGCCGCGACCGGCGAGCATTTGGAGCAGATCGTCGACGGCGGCCACCTCGCCTTCGTTTACGCCCATCCCGACGGCAGCGTCGATGCCGCGGCCGTGCCCAACGGCTCCGCGCTCGGCTGCGCCGGCCTGGTGAATCGCGAAGGCAACGTGCTCGCAGTGATGCCGCACCCGGAGCGCGACGGCTGGGAGTTCAACCACCTCCAGCGGCGGCGCCACGAAGACGTGCTCGCGCCCTCGGGCGGTTCGATTCTCTTCGAAAGCTTCGTGAAAGCACTCGAGCGATGAACGTCGCCGTTGCGATCGCACTGAAAATTCCCGACAACACGGCGTATACTGCGGCGGTCGTGCTGCGCCGGCTGGGGCTGGGCGTCGGGCACGTCGAGCGCAGCGAGATCTGGTTGTTCGACGACGGCGGCGACTCGCACGCGCTGCTGCGGCGCATCGAAGCCGACGAGAGGATCTTCAACCCGAATAAGCACGTCGCGACGATCCTCGCGCGGCCGGCGCCGCGTGCGGGCGAGGTTTGGATCGAATCGCTCGACGCCGAAGCGCACCCGCAGCAGAGTCGAAGGCCCGCCGCGACCGCGTGGCGGCTGCTCGATGCGCACGGTGCGCCGTTCGATGCCGGCGGCTTACGCGCCGCGATCGAGCGGCTTCTCTGCAACCCCGCGATCGAACGCGCAGTATACTGACGCCGTGATGAAAACGGGACATTCCCAGCCAAGGCGAGTAGAGTAAAATCCGATGAACCGGCCGTACACCATCGCGACGCTCGGCTCGCACTCCGCCCTGCAGATTCTCAAGGGCGCTCACGACGAGGGATTCGGGACCCTGGCGATTTCGAACCGCGATACCGAGCGGCTCTATCGCGACTTTGCTTTTGTCGACGACGTCATCGTTTTGGAGCGGTACTCGCAGTTCATGACGCTGATGGACGAGCTCCAACGCCGCAAGTGCATCATCGTTCCGCACGGATCGTTCGTCGCGTACCTCTCGCTCGAAGAGCATAAGAAGATGACGATCCCTTACTTCGGGAATAAGGCCGTGCTCGATTGGGAGGCGAGCCGCGAGCTGCAGCGCGACTGGCTCTCGCGGGCCGGCCTGAAGCTGCCGCGCCAGTTCCGCAGCGGCGCCGAGATCGACCGGCCGGTTATCGTAAAGCTCTACGGGGCGGCGGGCGGTAAAGGATACATGTTCATTAGAGATGCGCAAGATTTCGAGGCCCGCGCCGCCGATCTCAAGGAAGCCTACATCATTCAGGAATACGTCATCGGCGTACCGCTCTACATTCACTATTTCTATTCGCCGCTGCAGAACAAGCTCGAGATCATGTCGATGGATCGCCGCTACGAAACCAACGTCGATTCCCTGGGGCGCATCCCGGCCGCCGCGCAGGAAGGCATGAACGTCGACCCTTCGTACGTCGTCGTCGGCAATCAGCCGGTCTCGCTGCGGGAGTCGATGCTCGCCGAGGCGCTGCGCATGGGCGACGACGTCGTGCGCGTGAGCCAGGAAATCTGCGGACCCAAGGGCCTCTTCGGCGCCTTCTGCATCGAAACGATCATCACGCCCGACATTCAGTTCTACGTGATGGAGATCTCGGCGCGCATCGTGGCTGGAACGAACCTCTTCATCGACGGCTCGCCCTACTCGTATCTCAACTACTCCGAGCCGATGTCGACGGGGCGGCGGATCGCGCGCGAGATCAAGAACGCTCTGCTGACGAACAACCTCCGCCTGGTCCTGGATGATTCGAGCGTCGTATAAGCTGGCCGCGGCGCTGGTCGCGGCCGGAATCCTCGCCGCTCCGGTCGCTGGCCGGGCGGCCCTGATGGCCGATCCCACGGTGCTCTACCAGCAAATGAAGGATGCCTTCGCCAAAGGAAACGCCGACGGTTGGAACTTTCGTTCGCAGTCGGTCTATCTGTCGACGATCTTCAACGCCGGGCGCGCCTACTCGCTGCAGTACCCGACCGATCCCAACTATCCGGTGCTCTGTTCGCTGACGGTCGCGATCGGCAGCGGCTTGCACTACAATCCATTGACCAATCACGACGGCGCCGTCTGGTGGGTGCGCGAGGCCGCCGACTGGGTCAGCAAGCACTCTGAAGATACGGCGACGATCGGGCAGGCCCAGGCGCTGCTTGCGCGAGTCAACTCGGAGAATAGTCCCGAGCAGCTCGCGCGCTACGCCGACGAGGACGCCGCCGCCAACGTTCGCGCCTATCCCGGCGACCGCGACGCGCTGATCGAGCAGGTCGAGGCGAACTGGCGCGGCTGGCTGCTGACGCGCGACCCCCAGTGGCGCTCGCTCGCCCTGACCCGCGCGGCCGCGGCGAGCTTTCCGGTCGCGCACCTGCCGACGACCTGGGGGAACGAGTTCGTGGCCGCGGCACAGAGCGCGGACGCCGGACGCGACGGGTACACCTCGCAGGACGTAACCAACGCACAGACGTTTCTGACGCGATTGAAGGCGGTCGATCCGATTCGCGTGATCGCCACGGTTACCGTGATGCCGCACGACGCCTACCTCTCGATGCTCGCGCCCGCCGACGAGTACTTCGGGCCCTTGGGCATGTCGATTCTCGGAATCGAGAACGAGCTCAAGCACATCAACTTCATGCTCGACTACAACTACGGAAACCGCGAGAGCGATCAGGCCTTCCAGGTTGCCAAGGCGATCGTCGCGATGCAGGAAGTCTATCCGCGCGATCGCGACCTGCCGATGCTCCTCTATTGGTGCTATACGACGCTCCAACGCATGACCGATCAGCAGTCCGGGCGCGCCGCCGGCCAGTTAAAGGCGATCCTTACCGTCGAATATCAGGACAGCCCGCAAGCTCGTAAACTCCTCGGCCCCTCGTGAACGACGCAGCAGCCGCAGCTCTGGCCGCGTACGATCGTTCCGCGCTGACGCTCTGTTCGATCGGCAGCCACTCGGCGCTCGAGGTTGCCTACGGGGCCCGTGCGCAAGGCCTGCGGAATCTGGTAGTCACCGCGCAAGGCCGCGAGCAAATCTACGCGCGTCACTTCGCGCGAAAGGAGTCGCCCGTTGGGCGCGGGTGCGTCGACGAGGTGCTGGAGCTGGCCGCATTTCCCGATATCCTCAACGAAAGCGTCCAACACGAACTGCTCGGGCGCAACGTGATCTTCATCGCCAATCGCTCCTTCGAAGTCTACCTGCACGCGACGTATGGCTACGACGAGATCGAAAACCGGATGCTCGTGCCGTTCTTCGGCAGCCGCCGCCTGCTGCGGGCCGAGGAACGCTCGCTTCACGCCGCCGTCGATCAATACACGCTCTTGCGCCGCGCCGCGATTCGCCATCCGCGCCGGTATGCTTCGCCAGACGAGATCGACCGGCTCGTGATGGTGAAGGCGCCGCACGCGCGCGTTTCGTTCGAGCGCGCCTTCTTTCTCGCGTCCTCTCCCGAGGAGTACTATTCGACGCGCGACCGGCTGCTCGAGGAGGGCATGATTTCGGCCCACGGAATCACCTCGGCGCGGATCGAGGAATTCGCACTCGGCCCTTCGGTGAACTTCAACCTTTTTTACTCGCCGCTGTTGGACGAGCTCGAGCTCTCCGGCACCGACACGCGCCGGCAGACCAATCTTGAAGGTTTTCGCAACGTGCCGCCGTCGGCGTTCGATGCGGTACGCGGGATCGCGATGCGCCTCGAAGAGGCCGGCCACATCGCGGCGACCGTCGTCGAGTCGTTACTGGGACCCGCTTTCGAGATGGGCGAGCGCTTCGTGAAAGCGGCCCGCGAGCTGGTGCCGCCGGGCATCATCGGTCCGTTCGCGCTGCAGTGCATCGTCGCAGCCGGACCGCCCAAAGAGCTCGTGTGCTACGACGTCTCCCTGCGGATCGCCGGCTCGCCGGGCACGCGCTATACGCCCTACTCGGCCTATCGCTGGGGGCGCGACGTTTCGGTCGGGGAACGGATCGCGATGGAAGTCGTGATGGCTCGCGACACCAATCGTCTCGCCGACGTGTTGACGTAAATTCATTCCAAAGCATTACGCCATTTCGAACGAGGAGGAACTCTATGACCGTTGGCAACGTACCGCAGCGAGCCGGCGCAGTCGCCTTCAAAGGCAACCCGATGACGCTGCTCGGCCCGGAGCTGCGCGTGGGAGATCCGGCGCCCGATTTTGAGCTGACCGCCAAAGATCTATCGACCGTGAACCGCGAGGCGCTCCTCGATGCCGGAAAGCGCGCCGCGCTCTTGATCGTCGTGCCGTCGCTCGACACGGGCGTCTGCTCGCTCGAATCGCAGAAGTTTAATGCCCGTCTCGGCGAGCTCCCAGAGGGCGTGAAGGCCTGGGTCGTCAGCATGGACTTGCCGTTTGCGATGACCCGCTGGGGCACCGAACAAGGCGGGGTGGCGCTCGAGATGCTCTCCGATTACCGCGGACGCAGCTTCGGCACCAACTACGGCTTGCTGATCTCCGAACTCGGGCTGCTGGCCCGCGCGACCGTCGTCATCGCCAAGGACGGCACCGTTTCGTACGTCCAGCTCGTACCGGAGGTCGCATCGGAACCCGATTACGACGCGGCCTTGAAGGCCGCTGCGGCCGCCGCCGCTTAGCAAAAGGGCGATGGCGCACACGGTTCTGATTCTCGATTTCGGCGCGCAGTACAGCCAGCTGATCGCGCGGCGCGCGCGGGAATCGGGCGTCTACTGCGAGATCGTTCCCTACGATACGCCGTGGAGCGCGCTCTCGCTGCGCAATCCCGATGCGCTGATTCTCTCCGGCGGCCCCCAGAGTACGCTGGCTGCGGGAGCGCCCGAGATGGACAAAGAGATCGTGCGCGCGGGCGTACCGATCCTGGGGATCTGCTACGGGATGCAGCTGCTCGCGCGCGACGTCGGCGCGGAGCTAATTCAGCTCGATCACGCCGAGTACGGTCCGGCGACGCTGATCGTCGCCGATCGCGCGACACCGCTCTTCGACGGCGTTCCTGAAGAGTCGCGCGTCTGGATGTCGCACGGCGACTCCGTCGTCGAGCTGCCGTCGGGCTATCACCCGCTCGCCGCGACGGCCCGCTGCCACGTCGCCGCGATGGGCAATCCGAAGAAGAAGATCTACGGCGTTCAGTTCCATCCGGAGGTCGTGCACACCGAATACGGGCGCATCATTCTCGACAACTTCCTGCACCAGATCGCCGGTCTGGGCAGCGACTGGGCGATGGAATCATTCTTGGAGACGTCGGTTCAGGAGATCCGCACGCAGGTCGGCGGCGACAAGGCGATCTGTGCGCTCTCCGGCGGCGTCGACTCGGCGGTTGCTGCAACGCTGGTTGCGCGTGCGATCGGCGAGCAGCTGACCTGCGTCTTCGTCGACCACGGCCTGCTCCGCAAAAACGAGGCCGCCGAAGTCGTTGCGGCGTTTCGCGACGTGCTGCACCTCAACGTCGTCGCAGTCGACGCGCGCGAGCGCTTTCTGCACAAGCTCGAGGGCGTCGACGATCCGGAGCGCAAGCGCGTCGCGATCGGCCACGAGTTCATCTCGGTCTTCGAGCAAGAGGCGGCGAAGATTCCCGGCGTCAAATATCTCGTCCAGGGGACGCTCTATCCCGACGTCATCGAATCGAAGACGCCGCAGAGCAAGGCCGGTCAAAAGATCAAGTCGCACCACAACGTCGGCGGCCTCCCCGAAGAGATGAATCTCGCACTGATCGAGCCGCTGCGCATGCTCTTCAAAGACGAAGTCCGCAACCTCGGGCGGGCGCTGGGTCTGCCGGGAGCGATCGTCGGGCGCCAGCCGTTCCCCGGGCCGGGCCTCGCCGTGCGGATCATCGGGGATGTAACGCAAGAGCGGCTCGAAGTCTTGCGCGCGGCCGATGCGATCGTTCGCGAAGAGATCGACGGCGCGACGCTCTCCCCGCACCCTTGGCAGTACTTCGCCGTTCTGACCCCGGTCAAAAGCGTCGGCGTGATGGGCGACGGGCGGACGTACGCGAATCTGGTTGCCGTCCGTGCGATCACGAGCGAAGATGGTATGACGGCCGACTGGGCGCGCCTTCCGCACGAACTGCTCGAGCGAATCTCCGCGCGGATCGTCAACGAAGTGCGCGGCGTCAACCGCGTGGCCTACGATATCACGACCAAGCCGCCGGCCACCGTGGAGTGGGAATAACGCGTGCGCATCCTCGTCGTCGGTAACGGCGCGCGCGAGGACGCGCTCTCGTGGCGGCTGGCGCAATCGCCGTCGTGCAGTGCGATCTTCGCGGCGCCGGGTAATGCCGGCACCGCCTCGCGCGGCGAGAACTGGGAGATCGCCGCGACCGACGGCAAAGGGATAACGCAACGCGCGCTAGGCGAGAAGATCGACCTGGTCGTGCTCGGCCCGGAGACCGCGATCGCCGCCGGCGTCGGCGACCGTCTGCGCGAGGCCGGCATCGCCGTCTTCGGGCCGAATCGCTCCGCCGGACGCTTAGAGTCGAGCAAGATCTTTGCCAAGCGTTTTATGGATCGCCACGATATTCCGACCGCCAAGGCGATCATCGTGCATTCGCTCGATGCGGCGCGCAGCGCGCTCGATGCTTGGCAAGGCGGCGGGGTGGTCGTCAAGGCCGATGGTCTTGCTGCCGGTAAGGGCGTCGTCGTAGCGCCGGACACCGAGGCCGCACGCGCGATCGTCACCGACTGGTACGAGCACGGGAAGGTGCCCGGCGGCGGCCTCGATCTCTTGCTCGAGGAACCGCTTGCGGGACGAGAAGTGAGCGTCTTTGCGATCTGCGACGGGCGCGCGATCCTTCCGTTTGCGGGCGCCTGCGATTACAAGCGCGCCGGGGACGGCGATACCGGTCCGAATACCGGCGGCATGGGCGCGTACTCGCCGCCCGCGGGATTTCCCGACGACCTCTACGACTGCGTGCGCGAGCGCATTCTCGCGCCGCTGCTGCGCGGGCTGCTCGCCGAAGGTGAAGAGTACGTCGGCGTACTCTATTGCGGGTTGATGTGGTGCGCGGACGGCCCGAAAGTCATCGAGTTCAATGCGCGCTTCGGCGATCCGGAGACGCAGGTGCTCGTGCCGCGCATCGGCGGCGATTTCGCCGGGCTGCTGGGCTCCGCAGCGCAAGGCGCGATCGATCTGTCGGCAACGACGGTCCTACCGCACTACTGCGCCGGCGTCGTATTGGCAACCGCCGATTATCCCCGCAGCAGTACGCCGATCGAAGGTCTGAACGCCGGAACCTCGCTTCCCGAGGGCTGCCACGTCTTTTGGGGTGCGTCGAAACGCCGCGATGGAACGATAAGCAGCGGCGGCGGCCGGGTTCTCACGGTCACCGCGCTCGGCGACGACCTCGAGCAAGCGCGTGCGCGCGTCTACGAGAGCGTCAAAGGGCTGGCAACGCGCCTGAAGGCCGGCGGCCTGACCTATCGTACGGATATCGGCAAGCTGTAGGCGGCTTTGGCCTGGGGCGCAGGATGCCCACCCTGCCGACTGCAACTTGGCGCTCCGGAAAGGGATATTAAGGGACGTATGGCTTATCGCTTTCAACCGCAGCCGCCGTATGGCGGCCCGGCTGCTCCGGCGGTGCCGGTCAACTCGATGCTCGCGCAGGTGCTGGGTCTCACGGCGCTGGGCTTATGCGTAACCGCGCTGGCCGCATGGCTCTTCCAGGGCGTACCATACGGGCTCGGCTTGGTCGCGATGATCGTCGGCTTCATTCTGCTCCTGGCGATGAACGCTGCGCGCCGAAACGAGCCGCTCTCGCTGATTCTCTTCTACGCATTCACGTTCTGCGAAGGGATCGGCATCGCGCCGGTCGTCCACCAGTATCTCACCGCCTTCGGGCCCGACGTCGTCGTCAACGCGGCCCTCACGACGGGGCTCGGCATGTTTGCCTTGGCGGCGATCGTCTATGGCACCGGGCTGGACCTGCGCCGCTTTGCGGGCATCTTTACGATCGCCTTGCTCGGTTTAGTGGTCGTCGGCGTCATCTCGCTCTTCGTGCGCTTTATCCATCCGGAGACCTATGCGTGGCTGACGCTGGTGATTTTCTCCGGCCTGGTACTCATCGATTTTGCTCGCTTGCGCGCCGGGGGAGATGGCCTCACGCCCGTCCAGATGGCCACCAGCATCTACCTGGACGCGATCAATATCTTCCTTGCCTTGCTGCAGATTTTTGGCGGGAGACGATCTTCAGACTAGCGGCCTGGTATAATGGTGTGAGATGTGCGGGATAACCGGAGTCTTCGCACCCGGACGCGATGCAGCCCGCCTCGCGTTCTTTGCGCTCTACGCGCTGCAGCATCGCGGACAAGAGTCGGCGGGTATCGCCGCAGCCGACGGCGGGACGATCCGTTCGCACAAAGAGATGGGCCTGCTGGGCGCCATCTTCGATGAAGAGATTCTCAGCGAACTCAGCGGTTACATCGCGATCGGCCACACGCGCTATTCCACGACCGGTTCGTCGATCGTCGTCAACGCGCAGCCGCTGCTCGAACGCACGGAGCTTGGCGACTTTGCGTTTGCACACAACGGGAACCTGACCAACACCGACGAGCTGCGCGAGTCGCTCTCCCCCACGACGGTGCTGCAGGCAACCTCCGATTCCGAAATCATGGCGAAGCTGATCGTCGAGTCGAAAGGCTCGATGTTCGACCGGATCGCCTCGGTACTGGCGCGCGCGCGCGGCGCTTACTCCGTGGTCCTCTGCACGCAAGACGAACTCTATGCTTTCCGCGATCCGTGGGGCGTGCGGCCGCTCTGTCTCGGCGCGCTCAGCGAGGGCGGCTACGTCGTCGCCTCGGAGTCCTGCGCGCTGGGAACCGTCGGCGCTCAGTACGTGCGCGAGATCGAACGCGGCGAGATCGTGCGGATTACCGCCTCCGGACTCGAGACCCTTCGGATGCCGGTCGAGGACGCACAGCAGGCGCTGTGCATGTTCGAATACATCTACTTCGCGCGCCCGGACTCGCGGCTCAACGACCGCTCCGTCTACATGGCGCGCTACGAGATGGGCCGGCAGCTGGCGCGCGAGCATCCGGTCGAGGCCGACGTCGTAATGGCCGTCCCCGATTCCGCCGTCGCCGGCGGCATCGGCTACGCTGCCGAAAGCGGCTTGCCGTATATCGAGGGGCTCATCAAGAACCGGTATATCGGGCGCACGTTCATCAGTCCGGACCAGCGCATGCGCTCGCGCGGCGTCCATCTCAAGTTTAATCCCGTGGTCGAGAACCTGCGCGATCAACGGGTCATCGTCGTCGATGATTCGATCGTCCGCGGCACGACGACGCCGCGCATCGTCGCACTCGTGCGCGAGGCCGGGGCGCGCGAAGTGCACCTGCGCATCACCTCGCCGCCGATCAAGCATCCCTGCTATCTCGGCGTCGACATGGCGACCTACGACGAGCTGATCGCCGCAAACTACACCGTCGACGAGATCCGCCGCAAGACCGGCGCCGATTCGCTCGGCTATCTCAGCCTCGACGGCCTGATCGGTGCGGTAGGGCGTAAGCGAGAAGATATGTGTCTGGGGTGCTTCGTCGGCGATTACCCGAACGTCCCGTCGACCCACGCTCCGTACGAACTCCACGCAACCACCGCCTAGCAGTACCAACTGCCAAGACCACGTGGTTCAAGGGTCTTGCTTACGGCACGCTACAGTCCAAATGGGTGACGCTGGGAAAAAGGATTGCCGCGCGGCGCCGTGCTTTGGGATGGTCGCAGAACGAGCTCGCGCGCCGGGCCGAAGTCAATCACCCAACGCTCTTTAAGATCGAATCCGACCAGCGGCTGAACCCCTCGGTCAGCGTCGTCGTGCGCATCGCGCGCGCCCTTGGGACGAGCGCTGAGACGCTCTACGGGCTCGAGCGCGACGATTCGCGCTTGTTGGTCGAAGCCAACAAATCGGCGATGATTCTCGAGGTTCGTCCCATCGGGCGAAAGCTCAGCGAAGCGGCACGCGCTCGCGCGGCGAGCTTCGTCACCGCCGCGCTCGAGCGGGCCGGCGCGCAGGTCCGCGAGGCCTCGCCTAGCGACGCCGAGGACGAAGCGGAATCACCGTTGCCGGGGCAAGCCGGTCAGTTGGCCAAGGGTGGTCTGGCGCTCGTTGAGGAGCTCGGCTTCCTTCGGCGCCGCGTCGACGCGCTCGAGGTGTGGCGTCGCACGCAAGAAGCACGCGCTCGAAAGCGCGGAGCGCGATGATCAGCGGATCGGATGAGTCGTTCGTTTCCAGCATACGAAAGAGCCTAGCCGCCTAGAGTGCCAACTGGCCGGCACTGTGGCCGGCGCTATCGGTCCTAGGCCGGAAAGGTGCGCTCGGAGACGTCGCGCGCGTAGGCTTGCAGCGCTTGCGTCGCCATTTCGCCGATCTCGGCGTAGCGTTTGGCAAAGCTGGGTGAGTGCGGATACATGCCGAGAATATCGTGGAGCACGAGCACTTGCGAATCACAGTGCGGCCCCGAGCCGATGCCGATCGTCGGGATCGAGAGCATCTCGGTGATTTCGCGCGAGATCTCGTAGTCGACGACCTCGAGAACGATCGCGTAGGCGCCCGCCGTTTCGACCGAGCGCGCGTCGTCGATCAATCGATCGCGGTGCGTGCGCATCTTGAAGCCCGGGCCGAGCCCGGCGGTCTGCGGCGTTACGCCGATGTGGCCGACGACCGGAATGCCGGCGCCGGTGATCGCCCGAATCCGCTCGGCCTGATCGCGGCCGCCTTCGAGTTTGACCGAACACGCGCCGCCCGCTTTCACCAGCGCGATTGCCGAGCGCAGCGCGTCCTCGTTGCTCACTTGATACGAGCCGAAGGGCATATCGGCCATGATATGCGCGCGCGTCGTTCCGCGCGCGACGGCCTGCGTATGATAGATCATGTTCTCGAGCGTCACGGGTGTGGTCTCGTCGTAGCCGAGTACGACGTTGCCCACGCTGTCGCCGACCAAGACGACGTCGATGCCGGCCCGCTCGACGAACTGTGCGAACGGCGCGTCGTACGCGGTCGCAATCGGAAAGATCGTCTTGCCCTTGCGGCGTTTTATCGCTCCCGCCGTCAGGCGGCGGATGGCCGGATTCTTCTCCGGCTCGTACGGACGGGCGCTCTCCCGGCCGTTGCGTGCTGCCTTCACACCTTTATCTCTGCCGTCCTCGCTCCGTTCGGAGAGGCTTTTTCGGCGCCGCCGCGCGCGAGCGATTCTACCAAAGCGATGAACGCGCGGACCGGAGTTCCCGTCGGACCCTTCGCTTGCCACGCCGATTCGTTGTCGAGATAGGCGGTGCCGGCGATGTCGAGGTGAATCCAGGGCGTCGAGTCGACGAACTCGCGCAAGAACGCCGCTGCCGTCAGCGTTCCCGCCGCGCGGCCGCCGGTGTTCTTCAGATCGGCGATATCGCTCTTCATCGCGGTGAGGTAGTCGTCGTAGTACGGCATTTGCCAGTAGCGTTCGCCGGTCGGCTTGGCCGCCGCGAGGAACTCTGCGCCAAAGGCCTCGTTGTTGGTGACGGCCGCGGAGCTCGCGTGCCCGAGCGCGATAACGCAGGCGCCCGTAAGCGTGGCGGCGTCGACGATCTTCGTCGCGCCGAGCTTGTTTGCATACGTCAGCCCGTCGGCGAGAACCAAGCGTCCCTCGGCATCGGTGTTGATCACTTCGATCGTTTTGCCGTTCATCGCGGTGACGATATCGCCCGGTTTGGTCGCTTTACCGCCGGGCATGTTCTCCGTTGCGGGGACGATGCCGACGACGTTGAGTTTGGGTTTTAGCGCGCCGAGCGCCGACATCGCGGCGATCACGCCCGCGCCGCCGGACATGTCGTACTTCATGTCCTCCATGCGCTCCGCGGGCTTGATCGAGATGCCGCCGGAATCGAAGGTGATGCCCTTGCCGACGAGCGCCAGCAGCTCTTTGCTTCCCGGATCGCCGTTGTAGCGCATGATGATGAACTTGGGAGGCTGCGAGCTGCCCTGCGCGACCGATAGAAAGGATCCCATGCCTTCGCGCCGCGCCCGGTCTTCGTCGAAGACTTCGATCTCGAGGCCACCGGCCTGCGCGGCCTTTGTCGCCTCTTGCGCGAGATGTGTGGGCGTCATGTCGTTGGCCGGCGTGAGCGCGAGGCGCCGCGCGAGGTTCACCGCATTGCCGAGTGCGCTGCCGCGCGCAATCCCGCGCTGCAGCTCCGCTTCGTTGAGCGAACCGGCGAGGATCGCGATGTCGTTGGTCACGATGTTGCGCTCGGGCTTCCCCTGATAGAGCGTCGTTTCGAATGCGCCGGTGATCGCGCCCTCGGCAATGAACGAAGCGCACGCCGCCTCGTGGCCCTGGGCTTCGCCGGGCAACGCGAATGCGATCTCCTCGACGTTGCGGCGCCCCAGATAGCGTACGGCGCTTCCGGCGTAGCGGGCGAGAAAGCTGGGCTCGAAGCGCGCGCGTTCGCCGAGTGAAACGGCGAGAACCCGGCGATAGGACTGGCCTTTTGCGTAGACGAGAACGTGCTCGCCGAGGCGTCCGGCGATCTCTTTGCTGGCGAGCGCGTCGGCGATCGTGCCGCCGAGCGCAGTGTCGACTTCCGCGCTGGTGCCTTCCAGCGGGCTATCGGAAAAGAAGGGCACGATGAGCGCTCCGGCACGCGCGTGGTCGGGCGCATCGTGAATAAGACGAACTTGCATGGTGAGCCTTTCGAACGGTGAACTACTGCCAGCCTATGGCGGAAAGCTGGGAGAATCCTCGTCCGGAGCAAAAAGCCGCCCCCGAGAGCTACGCCCGCGCCGGCGTCGACGTGGCCGCCGGCAACGAAGCCGTCGCGCGGTACCGGGAAGTGCTCGGAGCGTGGCGCCACCCCGCGCAACTCGACGTCATCGGCGGTTTCGCCGGCATTTTCCGCCTCCCGGATGAGGGCGGCCGCGCGCTCGTTGCCTCGACCGACGGCGTCGGCACCAAGGTGCTCGTCGCCACCGAGCTGGGACGATACGGCAGCGTCGGGGCCGATCTCGTCAATCACTGCGTCAACGACATTCTGGTCTGCGACGCGACGCCGCTCTTCTTTTTAGATTACCTCGCGGTCGGCAGGCTCGAGCCGCAAGTTGCCGCCGAGATCGTACGCGGCTGCGCGGAGGCCTGCCGCCGCCACAACTGCGCGCTCCTCGGCGGAGAGACGGCCGAGATGCCGGGCCTCTATCAAGCCGGACACTTCGATCTGGCGGGCACGATCGTCGGCATCGTTGAGGTCGAAGCGCTTTCGCGGCTCGGCGGCGTCGAGCCCGGCGACGCGATCGTCGGACTGCCGTCCGTCGGCCTGCACACCAATGGTTACTCGCTCGCTCGTGCGCTGATCGATCGTTCGGAATGGAACGCCGCCTTCGGCGACGGCACGTACGCCGATGCCCTGCTCGCCGAGCATCCCTCTTATTATGCTGACGTCCGCGCGATCGAGCGCGTCGCGCGGGTCAAGTCGATGGCGCATATAACCGGCGGCGGTCTGCTCGAAAACGTCGGACGCACGCTGCCTGCGGGCGTCAAAGCGGTCTTCGAACAGCAGCGCTGGAACGTGCCGCCGATCGTTGCGGAGCTCGTGCGGCGCGGGGATCTTAGCGCGCAGGAGCGCTACCGGGTTTTCAACATGGGCATCGGTTATACGCTGGTCGTGCCGGTGACCGACGCGGCTGCCGCGGTCGGGGCGGTCTCGGGCGCACGCGTCGTCGGCTGGATCGAATCGCGCGCGGGCGACGAACCGCAGGTAGTCATTCACAGCTGACGTGTCGACGCTCGTCAATCTCATCGTCGACCTCGATACGCTCTCCGCTCTCCCTCCTGCACCGCAAGGCGCCATCTCCGCGGCGGCACCCGCCGACGAGCGCACGTTGGCATGGATCGACGAAACGTTCAGCGCAACCTGGAGCTCGGAGGCGGCAGCGGGCGCAACGCTGATCGCGCGCCGCGTGACCACGCCGATCGGCTTTGCGACGATCTGCGCGCAAGGATTGCGCTTTCGCTGGCTCGCGGGGCTGGGCCGCGCGCCGGACGTGGGCCTCTTCGGGCCGTTCGGCGTTGCCGCCGCCGAACGCAAGAGCGGCCTAGGGGTCGCGCTGCTGCGCCGCGCGCTCGCGGGCCTTGCCGATCGCGGCTACGGGCGCGCACTGATACCGGCGGTTAACGGTGAAGCGCTGATCCGCTACTACGCCGACGCGGCCGGCGCGCGCATCGCGGAACGATTCGAGCGCAGCGCGCTGCTGGCGCCGCGGCCGCGCACGCTGGTTTTGGCTTCAGGGAACGGAAGCAATCTACAGGCCGTGCTCGACGCGTCGGGGGCGGGAAGCTTGCCGGTAGAGGTCGTCGCGGTCGTCAGCAACGATTCGCGCGCGTTCGCCCTCGAACGGGCTCGCCGGGGCGGCGTGCCCGCGGTTCGAGCGCTCAGCTGGGATCGTGCGCGAGAGACGCGCGCGCAGTACGACGCGCGCTTGCTCGAGGAGGCGGCTTCGCACGAGCCGGATCTCGTGCTGCTGCTGGGCTGGATGCATTTGCTCGCGGAGCCGTTCGTGCGCGCTTTTCCGGACCTGCTGAACCTTCATCCGGCCTACTTGCCGCTCGACCCGGCGGAGGATTCGGTCGTGATGCCTGACGGTACGCGGATCCCCGCGTTTCGCGGCCCGCACGCGGTGCGCGATGCGCTCGCGGGCGAAAGTTCGTGGATCGGCGCAACCGTTCACCGCGTAACGCCGGCGACCGATCGGGGACCAGTCCTGGCGCGAAAACCGCTTCGCGTCGCACCCGCGGAAGAAGAGGCAGCGCTGATGGAGCGCCTTCACCGCGAAGAGCACAAGCTGGTGAACGCCGCCGTCATCCGCTGGCTCTTCGAACGCCCTCCCAGCGTCGCTCGAAAGGAGAAGTCCCAATGAGTCACACCACCGACGTCGAGGATCACCCGCTCGTCGACGACGTCAACGCCGAGCATCAAGATCAGCTCAGCGAGACTGAGAAGATCTGTCGCCGCATCGCCGATGCGACGGGCGCGCCGATCGCGCTGCTCCTGGCGATCCTCGTTCAACTTCTCTGGATCGGCGTCGGCGCCGCAACGCACTGGGATCCCTTCCCCTTCGTCTTTCTTCTTACGTGCTCGAACGTTTTGCAGTTGATCCTGATCTTCGTGATCGCCGTCGCGCAAAAGCAGCAGACGCAGCACGCCGAGCTGCGCGCGGAAGCCGATCACGACTCGATCTCGCGCCTGCTCTACCATCAGGAACTTCAAAATAAGCTGCTGCTGCAGATCGCGCAGCACGCCGGAATCGACGTTTCGGACCTTGCGGCGCAGGCCAAGATGCTGGCGACGTCGCCGGACTAGCTAGCGCGGATGTCGCGTCCAGTACGTGCCGTTGCTCCAGCGAATCACCGAGAGACCGCTGCCGATGGTGCCGGTGTACGTGGTGCGCGGCCCCACGCCCGCTGAGTTATGCCAGTCCGGCCAGCTCGCCGAAAGCGTGGACGGATCGGTAAATTTGCCGTGCGCGTGAGAGCCAATCTCGTTGGTAAACGAAACGTCAAGCCCACTCTGCTCGATATGGCAGCGCTTTGCAGCATCTCCTTGCGCGTACCACGTACCGCTGATATTGGGCAAGGTTCCGGCATGCACCGCAGCGAGCGTTCCGAAGAGGTACAGTGCGACCAACGCGGCCGCCGTTGCAGATAGGCGTAAGAAGCTCACTTCCTGTTCTCCTGTAGATCGCGACGGGGGGTGCCGCCGATCGAGTCGTGATGTGGCTGGAAGTCCAGAGTGACGGATCGAGGGGCGGGCCGTTCGCAATGACTCGCCTCGAAGATGCCGGAGGCTCTGACGTATTTGCCCCCCACACAGATTGTTTCTTGCGCCGTCCAGTTGCCGGACAACGTGACTCGGCCCATCGGCCCGGTCTTGCCTTTTGCGATCAGCTTACCCTTAGGCCAGGTGCCTCGGGTCAACGTAATTTCCAAATGGGGAATCGGGCTCTTTCCATAGCGTGCTGTGACCATCAGAGTACTGGTTAGCGGGATGACCGCATTAGCGGCCGGTGTGCCGCCTAGGCCGCCCGTCGTGTTGATGCTTCCACATGCAGAAAGCGAAACGAACCCTACGGCGGCGAGACCGACAAGAACGCGAAATTTCATAGAACTCTTCCTCTCAGAAGCAACGAACGGAAACCTGAACACCAGGGAGTACAAACCTCACGTCCTCCATGGCTCGAACCGGGTAGGTAACCGCTATACGCTACGGGGGCAGCAGTCCCCCGCTTGGTCCCCTTGCCAGGCCAGCTTTGAGCGCACGCGGCGCAGCGCTAACGAACGTTCAACGTGCTTCGATACCATCGCTCGAGGTCGTCGTGGAACTGCCCCAGCGCGACCGGATTTAAGTAGATCATGTGGCCTGCCGGATAGAATCCGTAGGCGATGTGTCCCTGCAGCGGCGCTTCCAGCCCCAAGTGGGCCAGCGCGTAGATGGTGGCGAGCCACGGCGTGACCGAGTCGTAGTAGCCGTTTGCGGAAAATACCCGCAGGTTCGGATCCCTCGTCATCGCCTCTTGGAGATCGCGCGCCGAGTTGAGCGGCAGCTCGTCGCGATGCTTGTAGTCCCAGGGGCCGCTTGCCGAGATGGTCGCATACGCTCCCGTGAGTAGAGCAGCGGCGTTTGGTACTTGAGCGTGTCGTGAAAGTACGCGTTCTGTGATGCAACGTATGCCGCGTCGATAGCGGCGTCGGTGGCCTCGAGCTGCGGGTTGGGCGATTCGCGGTCGACGGTATACAGCCAGTAGCGGCCGTCATACGCGCCTTGTGTTCTGCCCTGATTGCGCCGGAACTCCGCCAGGAAGCGCGAGCCGTCGATGCGCAGGTCAGCGCTGCGGATGTAGGCCTCCGAGATGCCGGTGTAATGGTGCAGCTGCGCCACGATTCTATCGTACTCGGCGGGCGGCAGGGTCGCACCCTGGGCGAGCGCGTTGCGGTACTCGCCCATGGCGAAGTCGCGTACCTGATTAACATATTCCGGGAGGCTGCGCGGAGCGCCCGGCACCGCTTTGAAGTACCAGGCCGTGGCGGCTTCGGTCGGTAGAGCGAAAATGTACTGCCAGTCGTCGGTGCTCGCGCCGCCGTACGTGTCGGATGAGGCCAGCCCGAAGTTCAGGATCGACGACTGCAGGACGACGCCGTTGACGCCGATGCCTTGGCTCTGCAGATAATCGACCAGCATCGCCGAGCGCGGTGTGCCGTAAGACTCACCAAAGAGAAACTTCGGCGAGTTCCAGCGGTTGAATCGCTTGAGATAGCGCTCGACGAACTGCGCGAAGGCCTTCACGTCGTTGTCGCTGCCGAAGATCTTCTTGGGGTCCGCGCCGGGCAGGATTCGTCCGTATCCGCTCGCAGCCATGTCGACGAAGACGAGGTCACTCGTATCGAGCAGCGAGTATTGATTTCCTACTAAACGATAGGGCGCGGGCGGCGTCATCGACGCGTTACCCACGACGACGCGGACCGGGCCGAACGAGCCCATCCGCAGCCAGATCGTCGCGCTCCCGGGGCCGCCGTTGTAGAAGAAGGTCACCGGGCGTGTGCGCGGGTTGGCTCCGTTGAGCGTATACGCCGTGTAGAACATCGTCGCGGTCTGCTTCTCGTTCGTATCCCGCAGCGCGATCAACCCCGCGCGCGCGGTGTAGTCGTACCGGTTTGCGTGGAGAACGATCGAGTGCGTCGTTACCGAGTCGGGAACGATCGGCGAGGGTGCGCCCTTGGATTCGGTGGCGGCCGGTGCAGACGCCGCCACGAATGCGAGGAAGGCCGCAGCAGCGGAGTACTTCAGGCTGTGCATCTCCTAGTGCCCCGCCAGCGTGGCGGCATACCAACGCTCGAGGTCGTTGTGCATCGATGCGATTGCCTGCGGCTGCAGGTAGATCATGTGCCCCGATGGATAGAAACCGTACGTGATGTTTTTCTGCAGCGCGGGCAGCACGCCGAGGTGTCCGAGCACGTACATCGTCTCGAAGTACGGAGTGGCAAAGTCGTAGTACCCGTTCGCCGAGAAAATTCGCAGATCGGGGTTATACGAAAGCGCCTCTCCTAGGTCGACCGAGACGTCGGGCTGCGAGATCCCGCGATGCTTGAAGTCCCAGCCGCCGGCAGCGCGGATCTCGCGGTACGCGCTCTTGTTATAGAGCAGCGGCGTACTGTACGCGAGTGGTCCGCGCAGGTAGGAGTTCACCGCCGCCGTGAACGCCGAGTCGATCGCGGCGTCGGCGGGGTCCCAGTCGGGCTGATCCTCGACGCGGTCCAGCGACGGCGTTTGAAAACGCGAGTCGAGCCGTCCGACCGCGACGCCTTGGCCGCGCAGCAGCTCGCTCTCCAGCCGGTTGTACGGAATGCGCAAGTCCGAGTTGCGAATGTATTGGTCGGAGACGCCAAGGTACTGGTGCAGCTTCGAGACGACGTCGGCGTACTCGCCGGGCGGGCAGAAGGCGCCTTTGGAGAGCGCGTCGGCATACTCACCCAGTGCGAAGCGCTCGACGCCAGGCAGCAGCGCACCCAAGGCGGCCGGCGAATTGGGCAGCGTCTTGTGATACCACGCCGTCGCCGCCTCCGTCGGCAAGTAGAGGATGTATCCCCAGTCGTCGCCGCCCACCTCGCCGTTGTCGAGGCCGAAGTTCAAAATCGTCGACTGCAGCACCACACCGTTGATACCGATGCCGGCGTTGCGCTCCAGGTAGTCGACCAGCGCGGCGGAGCGCGTCGTGCCGTAGCTTTCGCCGAAGAGAAACTTGGGTGAGTTCCAACGTCCGAATGTGGTGATATATCGCTGAATGAACTGCGCGAACGCGCGAACGTCCTGATCGAGCCCGAAGAACTCGCTCGGCTTTGCGTCGATTCGGCCGAAGCCGGTTCCGGGCATGTCGATAAACACTAGGTCGCTGCGAGCCAGCAGGCTGTACTGATTGGCGGCGATGTGGTACGGCGGTGGACCGGTCAGCGTGCCGTCCGCCGTTGCAACGCGCACCGGCCCAAAGGAGCCCATGTGCAGCCACATCGTGCTGCTGCCGGGGCCGCCGTTGTAGAGAAAGGTAACCGGGCGGCGGTTCGGATCGCTGCCGTCGAGCGTGTACGCAACGTAAAACATTTTCGCCGTCGGCTTCTCGTCGGGCCCCTTTAGCGTGATCGTCCCGGCACGCGCCGTGTAGGCGAGCGTGGTCCCGTTCATCGCCAGCGTGTGGTGCGTCACCGAGTCCGCGACCTCGGTGCCCGCGGCCGGCGCCGCTGGCGAAGCCTTCGCCGATCCTGCGGCCTGCGCTGCGAGAGACGGCGCCGCGTTAACGAATGCCAGCGCCGCAAGCAATCCGACTAACCGTTTCAAAAAACTCTCCTGTAGGTGTGCACGGAGTTATCGGCCTGTGCGCCGCTCCCTCCAAGGCAGACGCCGGCGGAGGCAACGAAAAAACGCTCGTTAAAACGAGCGTTCTATGGTGGAGGCAAGGAGACTCGAACTCCTGACCCTTACGCTGCCAGCGTAATGCTCTACCAGCTGAGCTATGCCCCCATGAGGCCGGCCGCCGCTACGGCAACCCGCCGGTATTCAGGGCCTATATTGTGACTCCTCCGAGGCGCCTTTTACGTCCTAAAGTCCCAGGGATGTCGGCGCGAGAGCTTAGAAAGGAAGCAAGGGGTCTTTGCAACTCAAAGAGCCTTGGTGCTTACTATTTCGGAGGTTTTACGGAATGACCAACGGTGTACGATTAAATTGCGGCGTCGCGCTCTTCGTAGCGGCGCTGCTCGTCGCGTGCCACGGCATCGGTTCGGGCGGCTACACGCCTTCGGCCGCGCCGGGCGATGCCTCTGCGTCCGATGCGTCCGCGCCGTCGCCGCTAGCTGGAAGCGCGTGCTCGGCGCCCAAGCGGAAAGTGCCCGGAAAATACCTTAGCTATTTTGCGTTCGGTAACGTCAAAGGTACGACGTTTACAGCGGTCACGGGTAATGACGAGGCGCTTTGGGCCTTGGAAAGCTACACCAAGCCGACCCCGACGCCGAAGCCGACCCCGACGCCGAAGCCGACTCCGACGCCGAAACCAACACCAACGCCGAAGCCGCAGAAACTCTACTATTATTACGGCGCGTTTGCGACGAAGAACAAACAGGCCGGCTGCGCGTACCTGTTCACGTCGACCGACGGCAAGCCGCTGCATGGCATAAAGTTCAGCGGCGAGACGGCAGGTTTCCCGAACATCACGGCGGCGTCCAACTCCAAGCTCATCGGCGAGGGACCGATCTCGGCGCTCGTCATCTCGAAGCTGTCGGCCAAAGGCGGCTCCGGTAACATGACGCTCAAGCAGAAGAGTGGCCAAGCCTATACCACAGGGTCGATCACGCTTGTCGGACGACAAGAGATCAACGATGCGATGCGGGAAAAACTGAGGCTCTGGTCCTTCGATCGATCTCCGTAATCAGCATCAACGGTAACGTAGCCGAATGAGGCTGCTTGCGCCGGGGCAGTGCGAATATATTCGTGCCCGCTCCCGGCGCCAGGCTTGCGCAGCCGCAAGCGCAGGCCCGCAACGGAACCCGCTAAGCAAACACGGCTTCGCGAGCGGGAAGCCGTGGGGCGGCGCAGCCGGTTGAGAGCGAAGGTTCAGCGTTCCGGCCGCCCGAAAAAGATGTAGAAAACCAATGCATGTGGGGATGTAGCTCAGCTGGTAGAGCACCTGCTTTGCAAGCAGGGGGTCTGGGGTTCGAACCCCCACATCTCCAGAGTCTCGAAAGCCCTATGCTTCACGGTTTTTTCTTCGCGGCGTGCCGGCGACGTAAGTCGTCCTTCAAGAACGCGCGCCGCTTCGCGCTGCCGGCGTGATGTCGCCAGCGTTCACGGAACGCTTGAAGAGGTTTGTCTCGCGCGATCTGCGGGAGAGTAGTCGGCTTCTGCGACTGCTGTGCGTGCGCTAAGTCGCGAGGCGCCTCAAGTGCTCGCTTCGTGAAGAAGTAAGGTTCTGCGGCACGATGAATCCATCCAGGCATGAATAAACTTGCTATCTTCTTGGCCTGTCGTTCGGCCTCATCGGTTTTGCTTCAGCAGCGTCTGCCTTTCGGTACGTCACTCCCGATCGCGAAAACACAAGGGTCAATGCGGGCGAGGTCGCTATCGATGGTAGCATATTTCACGGCAGTGGCTTTACTGCTACCCATGTATCGGCGGGGACATACGATATCACGTTTGACAGGGGCCAGTTCAAAGGAAACTGCCCCGTCATGGTAGCTACCGCCGAACTTATCAATGACGTCGCCGACGTCAGGCGTCTCTCATGCCGTAGAGAGTTTCAGGTTCTCCTTTCTCGCGATTCTGCTTTCGTGTTTATTGCGCGCGATACCGACTAATGAAGAAAGGCTAGATGGCTGCGTTAGAGAAGGCTTGGGTAAAAATGCAAGAAGAAGCCCTTCGAATCGCCGGCTGGCCGAAGGATCACCCCGCGCGTGCAGCAGTACTCAGGGCCGTTGTAAAAAACCTTCGACGCAAAAAACGAGAGGCTCCCGGCCGCGCGTCATTTCGAACGCCGTTCGATCACACTCGCATTCTCACCTCAGAGATTAGCCGTATCATTAACGGACCCGGGAGGCAGCTTAAAAGTTCTGCGAAGGAACAGTCGAGGGATGTTGCGTAGGGGCTCGCGCGCTCCTTCGCTAGACGATCCTACGAGAGACCATGAGGAACAACGCGAATATCCATACACTGCGTGCAAACGGTGCCGTTATACTCTGGGGTGCGACCCTGTTGGCGATCGCTATCTACGTTTGTTTTGCCGCGTTCGGGGCGTTTAGTCACGCGCGCGATTCCGACGGCCCGCACTTTGTAACCCGCATCAACCGCTTGACGCACCAGGTGGAGTTATGTCGCGTCGAACGAAACCGGGCTGTCTGCCCGCCCGTATCTCCGAGCACAAGTACCAGCACGAGCACCAGTATCAACCCGAAGTAACGTACCGTGCAGTCGTCGGAGAATCGGGTTCGAGCGGGCTTTCTCTCGCGTTGCCGCGAATACTGACCCAAGGTCGCAAATGGACGCCACGCGGTCGTAGCTCAATGGATAGAGCAACAGGCTTCGAACCTGTAGGCTGGGGGTTCGAGCCCCTCCGACCGCGATCTTTAAACTCCGATTCAAGGTGTTAGTTCAAAGATTGTTCCTAAGCCTTTTCGACCGCCGGAGGATGTCGTTCCGTAGAGCGTTCCGTTTTGGTCCAGCAGGGGTCCCGTAGGAGCAACGCCGTCAGGAGAGGCCAAGAAATTGTGAAGGACGGCGTAACCGGCGCCCGACGTCTTGATTTTGAAGGCTGTTCCGCATCCGTATCCGGTGCAGGAGAACGAACCGCCTCCTATCGTGGTGCCATAGAGTGTATCTCCCACGGCGATCAAGCGGTTCGGCCCGTTTCCATCATATCCGCCCCTGAAATGGTGCAGGATGTGTTCGCCGCCCGATGCACTGACTTCAAAGATTGTTCCGCAGCCGTCGCCGACGGCGTCGCAAGAGTAGCCTCCGCCTCCGCTCGTGTTACCGTAAAATCTACCGTTTAAATAGATCAGGCTCGCCGGCCCAACACCGTCGTTGCCCCCTTTGAAGCGATGGACCGAGCGAAATCCACGGCCCGAAGGTTTCATCGCGTAGAGGATACCGCATCCTTGAGGGCATGATTCCGAGTAGCGACCTCCTATAGCGGTGCCGCCGTACAGCAAGCCATTCGTCGCGGTCAAACCGGACGGGAAAGCACCCTCGCGGTTCTGTTTATTAGCGTTGAAGACGTGAATCACGTGTTCCGTGCCCAAGGCCGTGAGGCTGAAGATAACTCCGCACCCGTGAGAATAAAAAGTGCACCCCGACACACCGCCTTGATTAGTGGTACCGTAGAGCACGCCGTCAAGTGCGACAAGAGTAGCGCTCGGATACGCGCCGTCACCTGCGTCTTGCCCTTTGAAACTATAGACGACGCTCTCGGCGCCGGTGGCGGGATCGAACGCAAAGACGGTCCCCAGGTTTTTTTCGCCGCCGGCTCCCGTCGTACCGTAGAGCAGGCCATTTAACGCCAGCAGATTCCCCAACGGCTGCTGACCATCGGGAGCTCCCTTAAAACTGTAGAGTACTTCTTCCCGGCCCGATGCGCTAACTCGATACACTGTCCCGCATTTGTTGGCCTGGTTACAGCTTTTTGCATCGCCGCCCTCGGCCGTGGTCCCGTAAAGCGCGCCGTTCAGCCCCGTTACTCCCCCCAAAGGTTCCTGGCCGTCCCGGCGAGAGTAGCCTTTGAAGCGATAAAGGACGGTTTCGCCCGAAGCAGTCGTCGCCGGCGCGAGCGATGTCGTTCTCGCCGGCAAGGCGCTACGGCCTGGGCCTCCGCACCCCATTACGAGAGTTGCACAAATGCAGGCTCCGGCGACCGTCTTTGCGTTCCCCATATCGTCTCTTACACTGACATGTCCCGGAGCAAGCAAGTGAGGTCCATTAGTCCCTTGCCGCGCTGGGCCATCTGGGGCGGGTATTCCGAATCTTCGATTTGCGCCGCGCAGAGGTTTCCAACCTGTAGGCGGGGGTTCGAGCCCCTCCCGACCGCGATTTAGAAAACCGTACCACCGTAAGGCTTAATAACGGTGGCGTGCGGCTTCAGAGATCCGAAAGAGTGCAAGTGGGTGACGGATGGGTGACGAATAGCCGGGAAAATCGGAAAAACGCAGCGTACTTGAAGCGGATCGCCCTTAGCGTCCGGCGCTCGTGCTCGTACTGAGGCTCGTGCTCGTACTTGTACTGCCGTGTACCGTTCCGCAGTTCGAACTCCACGATGCAACTCCGCACCACACCTGCTGCGCGGTCTGCCATAAGCCGCCCTCGCTTGAGAGGTATGCATCGCCTAAGAACGATTGCACGATGACCGCTAGGAAGAAGAGCAGTCCAACGACGCCCGCTCCGAGGACGATCCTCGCCAAAGGCGAGGGCTTACGCCTCACGTGCATCGCTGGGAATCCGTGTTCGTCTTGCATTCAATCCTCGCCATTGAAGTGGACGCTACGATTCGTACAGCTGCTATGCTACAACAGCAAGTGGCATCTTACCCCGCCGGATAACAAAGGTAAACCACGGCTTAACATCCCATAATATGAGGAAAGCATGCGAGCGCATTCCATCTTCGCACGAAGGCGAACTTCTCGTGATCCGCGTGCGCGAACGCGCAATCGACGGTGCAGCGAATATTGCTGCGGGCCGCGCGCTAGCGCAAGCCTTCGGCGTGCCGCCGAGCGCCGTGCGGCTCGTCCGAGGAGCGGGCGCTCGAAGGAAGCGATTTGCAATCGCCGTTAGAAAGGAGACCCGATGATCACCGGAATGCACGTGCTCCTTTTCAGCCGGCACGCACGAGAAGTGCAGCGATTCTTGAGCGATGTGCTCGAGATGCGCTCGGTCGATGCGGGCAACGGATGGCCGATCTTTGCCGCACCCCCGGCCGAGTTGGCCGTTCACGAGACCGAAGAAGAGCCCGAACATGAAGTCTATCTGATTTGCGACGACGTGCACGCGATGAAAGAGCGGCTCGCTGCGCGCGGGGTTGAAACGGAGCCGGTCACCGAACGAGGATGGGGTCTGGTGACGACGATCGTTCTGCCCGGCGGCGAACGCCTTGGACTCTACGAGCCGCGCCATCCCTCGCCGCTCACGTTGACGATTGAAGGCCGTGCGCAGTGAGGTGGCTGCTGCCGGTACTCCTTGCGGCACTCTGCAGCGGCGCGGCGGCGCCGGTGGCCGCTGCGCCGACCATGACTCAAGTACTGACGGCGTCCTTTGCCCTGCACGATCTCGGCGGCGTGAACCTTGCGCCGGCCGGCGACGCGGTCGCCTGGGACGAGAGCTTTCACAATCCAGCCAACCTGCTGCACTCGCCGCGTTACACCTCGATCTACGTCGCGCCGCTGCGAAACGGAAAGCAATTCCGCCTGACGGCCGGCAGCGCCAGCGGTTTCTACGACGAGGAGAACCCGGTTTGGTCGCCAGACGGCAGTAAGATCGCGTTTCTCTCCGATGCCCGCTCAAAGGGACAATCGCAGATTTTCGTCGCGCGTTCTGACGGATCGGGCGCGCGGCAACTCGGCCGCCTGAGCGGAAACGCGCAACGCCTGACGTGGGCGCCCGACGGCAGGGCGCTCGCCATCCTCTATATTCCCTCGGCGCATCGCAAGGCCGGCGCGCTGGCGCCGGGAGCGCGCGATGTCGGCGTCATCGGCTCGACCGTCGACGAGCAGCGGCTCGCCATCATCGACGCATCGAGCGGCAACATCCGGCTCGTTACGCCCGGCGATAGCTACATTTACGAGTATGGGTGGTCGCCGGACGGCCGGCAGATCGCCGTGACCTACGCAAAAGGCAACGGCGACAACAACTGGTGGATCGCGCGGCTTGCGCGCGTCGACGTGGCGGACGGAGCGCTGCACGACCTCTACGCACCGGCGCTTCAGCTCAACGATCCGCAGTGGTCGCCCGATGGGAAAAGCATCGCTCTCATCGGCGGCATCATGAGCGACTTCGGCTCGACCGGCGGCGATCTCTACCTCGTCGACGCGCAGAGCGGGGCCGCGCGAAACCTCACCGACGGCGACCGCTTCTCGGTGCAGTCGCTACGCTGGAACGACGCCGCGAGCCTCGACGTCGTCGCGCACGTCTCCGGAACGATGCAGTTGATGCAAATCGACGCGGCCACCGGAAAGCAAAGCCATCCGGTTACGCCGGGGGAAGAGTCGCTCTGGAGCTGGTCGACCGCGCACCACGGCGCCGTGATCGCGCTGGTGCGGGCGTCGTTCGACGACGCGCCCGAAATCTGGGCGGGAAGCCCCGATTCGCTTCGTCAGATCTCGCAGAGCAACGCAAACGCGCGGCGCCTCTACGGAAAGGCGGTCTCGCTGCAGTGGAAAAGCGACGGCCTGGATGTTCAGGGCTGGCTGGTCTATCCGCTCGATTTCGACGCCAATAAGACCTATCCGATGGTGACGATGATTCACGGCGGTCCCTCGGCGGAGACGGTGCCCGGTTTCGGCAACCGCAATGTCAGCGCGCTGTGCTCCGCCGGCTACTTCGTGTTTATGCCGAATCCGCGCGGCAGCTTCGGTCAGGGTGAAGCGTTCACCCGCGCTAACATCAAGGATTTCGGGTACGGCGATTGGCGTGACGATCTCTCCGGCGTCGATGCGGC